>NZ_JAAHHE010000186.1:0-9207 GCF_010692525.1 Moorena sp. SIO3B2 | reverse complement strand
TGGTTGGAACAGGTATATGGCTGGGATACTGGTCCGGGGAATGCCCTGTTAGATCTGGCTGTCGAGTATTTTACCAACGGTAGAAAAACCTATGATTACAATGGAGAGTGGGCAGCGAGTGGCACTCCCTGTGAGGCTCTGGTCGAACAGTGGCTTGCTCAAGAGTTCTTCAAGATACCGCCACCAAAATCTACCGGACGGGAGTTGTTTAGTCGAGATTATCTCAAGCAGTGTTTGGTAGAAAGTGAAGCCTATAACCTTGCTCCTGCTGATTTCCTGGCAACACTCACAGAACTAACTGTTGCCTCTATTGTTGAGAGCTATCGCAACTTCTTGCCTCAAATGCCAGACCAAGTACTATTGTGTGGTGGAGGGGCAAGCAATCTATACTTGAAGCAACGGCTGCAAATTAGACTAGATTCGGTGCCAGTATTAACCACTGACCAGGTTGGGTTAAGTCGGGATTTTAAAGAAGCGATCGCATTTGCTGTTTTGGCTCATTGGCGTAACCTGGGTATTCCCGGCAATCTACCTCAAGTAACCGGTGCTTCAGAGGCTGTATGTTTAGGAAACCTCTATTCTCCGAGATCGCAACACCAGTCATCCTAAAACTCAGTATTTTAGCGATGCAGCGCGGTCTTGGGGGTCCCCCCCACTCGCTATTGCATCAAGACAGGGATCGTAAGCGTTGTGAAATGCAGTTAATCAGCTGCTCTTGCCATATCAGCTTAGAATCCCCCGTGGGTGAGTCTGGGGGAGAGTTTAACTAGTTTGTCTGTTGCTCCGTAGCAGTTGGGCTACTCGTGGAAGTTTGCCAATGGGATAACCTGAGGGGGTAAACCCCACAACCTTAGGTATAGCAGCTAGAATGAGTGGGGAATGAGAGGGTAATATTCAGTAACAGATAAAGAGTAACACTGTGGCTCACACCTTTTTATTGGAGGAAGGACGCTGGACACTTCGGGGCAATTGGCTGGAAAGCAATGGAAAATTAATTGTAGTCAGAGGTGGGACTATGGTTACCTGGAGTCGGGAAAACTGGTTTACTATGGTCACAAGACTGGTTTTTCCCAATAGTGAATGGGAGGATATCTATTGCCAGTATCTGGGGCGTCTCGATACTGGCGAGCCCAAGTATACCTTTGTCTTACAGCACAGCCTCCTAGGTCGTGTCGAGGGAGAAGGATGGGTGGCTCCAGAATCCATTGTGCAACGGTATTGGGTATTAGGGGATCGCCAACGACGCAGTGGTTTTGAAACCCGGTATCAACGTAATGAAAATATATACTACCTCTCCAGTAGCATTATGGCAGGTCATTATCTCAATAGCACAATGGAAGCAACTTTGGAACGTCAGCCACAATAGAAGTATTCTGGAATTAAGGAAGTTTTAAAAGCAGTACGCCTGTGACCGTTGCTATTGAGTTCATCTTCCTTAGTCCTTAGTCAGTTTTGTCCTTAGTCAGTTTTGTCCTTAGTCCTTTGTGATCCACATTAAGTCTCCTGGTATTAACAAAAGACCAATGACCAATGACCAATTAGCGATGACTAGAGACTAATGATTCATGAACACGTTAGTTTCCAGACCTCACCAAAGAACTTATGATCACAGACCCTAACAAAGGTCGTCTACTCGCCAATCGCTATCAACTGGTCAAGTTGATCGGCAAAGGTGCTATGGGTCAAGTGTATCAAGCCAAAGATATGCTCCTCGGAGGTGTAACGGTTGCCGTCAAGTTTCTCTCCCATACATTATTGAACCAAAAAATGCGCGATCGCTTTGAGCGGGAAGCAACGATTTGCGCTTTGCTTGGTGAGAAAAGCAATCACATCGTGCGAGTTAGGGACTATGGCATAGATGAAAACGATATTTCCTTCTACGTCATGGAATACTTGGCAGGGGGAAATTTAAGCGAAATAATTCACACTAAAACCCTATCCTTACCCCGATTTTTGCATATTACCCGCCAAATTTGTCTGGGATTACAATGTGCTCACCAAGGCATTGTATTTAAAGGCACACTCACTCCAATTGTGCATCGTGATATTAAACCCAGTAACATTCTCGTTGTCGAAGATTCCTCCTTCGGTGAACTGATCAAAATCCTTGACTTTGGCATTGCTAAGCTTCTTCAGTTTGATGGTTCTCAAACCCATTCTTTTATGGGTACTCTAGCCTATTGTTCACCGGAACAAATGGAGGGAAAGGAACTAGATAAACGCTCTGATATCTATAGTCTCGGGGTGATGATGTTTGAGATGTTAACTGGTCACATGCCCATTCTTCCAGAAGATCATTCCTTTGGTAGTTGGTACAAAGCTCATCACTTCAGCCCACCTAAATCCTTTGGATCGATTAACCCCAAGCTAAAGCTGCCGAAGTCCCTAGAGAACCTAATCATGACCTGTATAGCGAAAGAGGTATCTGATCGTCCTCAAAATGTCGGGATTATCCTACGAGCATTGGATTCATTAAACGAAGGTCATGATCGCGGTCGCTATCTGGGTAATCGGATTCAAACAATACTATCCGAGAAGCCTCTGAGTAAGGCAACAGAAATACTTCCCGTATCAGGGAATGATGTTTCTCGGCGAACCTCCTGGCCCGATGACAAGCCTAAAGCATCTATTGTCTTTCCTAAGATAATTCGTACCACTAGCACAACCTTTCCTACCCTCTGGGTGATGCTTACTAAAGAAGAGATTGAGAACCGTCAGGTTAGTACACGCTACAACCAATTCTTGTATGTGATGGTACCTCATCCAATGGTGCTATGGATTACCGCAGTGCATAATCGCTACCACGGTGCTTGTTGGTTTCCTTGCTACTTAGACCTCAAAACAAATCAGGGTCAGAACATAATCAGACTTTTGGGAGATACTGGATATTACCGTATTTTGTTTTTTGCCAAATCACAACCAGAATACTGTGCTAATGTAATGACCTCAACCATTGCTCCTGCCCAACGCCAGCTATTCATTGATTGGGCGAATACGTCTAAGACAATAAAATCAACTAATCAAGGAATGTTGAGCAAACGAATACTTAAACAAGAGTTTGAAAAGCTGAAGCCGAAGATTTTAATGAAGTTAGAAGCTGCTCATACAGATTACCCTACTGATATCTCAGGTTAAAACTTGTTCCTGGCAATTGGTTCCTGGCAATTGGTTACTTTAAAAGATATTTATTTTTTTTCTATTTTCGATTTTACCTATTAAACCGTCAGCCAAAACTAATATAGGGATAGCATCAACTCCCGCTGATACTTTTTCGTCAGGGGATGGTCATTACCGAGCACATCAAACACCGCAATCATGGATTTTCTTGCACCATCATCTCTATAGTTACGATGTTTACTGACAATTTCTAAAAATATTTTGAGTGCTGCTTCATATTCTCCCTCTACAACTAACCGAGATGCCTGAGCAAATAACTGATCTAATTGACTTTCCCCAATAGGATTAGCCTGCTGCTTAAATTGAATCAATGCTCTAACTGCCTGAGCTCTAGGGAAGTATTCTCGATCATTGTATCCAATGGTTTCTAACACTGTGGTTGCCTGTTCTGGCTCATTAATATGAACCAAAAAATTGGCAACTTCAATGACTAAACTTTGATTCTCTGGATACTTGGCAATTAGCTGCTCAAACAGCTGTTTGGCTCGGGATATATCCTGAGTTGCCATGGCAACCCGAGCTTCTTCTAGTCCAATGTCTAGCTCAGACTTCAGATTTAACCTAGCCAACATTTCCCGCAACTGAATCTCTGGTAAAACCCCCACAAAACCAGGAATAATATCACCATTGGTGACAATTCTGACATCGGGTACTCCCTCAATTTTAAAGTTGTTCGCTAAGTCTTGGTTGCGGTCAATATCAACTTTTGCTAATACAAAGTCATATTCTTTAGCTAGTTTCTCTAAAGTTGGTTTGAGCAGTTGACAGGGGCCACACCAGGTAGCAAAGAAGTCTACTAATACAGGCTTCTCAAAAGACTTTTCTAAAACTTCAGTGGCGTAGTTGCTGCTAGTAACGTCTACAGAAAAACCCATATCAATTATTTCCGTTATCCTGTGAAATGAAAGATAAAATGTAAGTATTTAGCTCATGCTTACAAAGATAGGCAAGAGTAAGAAGAAGGAGGGGAGAATAGCAGGGAATTTTTACCAGAAAATATCCCCTCTCTTCCCACACTCCTACCTTCCGCCACACTCGACATCAAGTCAAGGTTTGAGCCTTAACGAGGGTGTCATTCCCCTCTAACCCTTACTCAGCCCGCAGAGGATGTAGCTAAGACTTTTCCTGAGCTGGATGCTGCACTGTCCCGGCTAGATTCTACGAGCTTGCCTAGGATAGCGCTAACGTTAGTCTTGGCATCACCGAAGAGCATATTGGTGTTTTCTTTGAAGAACAAGGGATTGCCAACGCCAGCATAGCCACTGGACATTCCCCGTTTCATCACCACCACGGTACCAGCTTTCCAAACCTCTAAGACTGGCATGCCAGCAATTGGGCTACTGGGGTCTTCCATGGCACTAGGGTTAACGGTATCATTAGCGCCAATCACTAGTACTACATCGGTTTCTGGGAAGTCCTCGTTAATCTCATCCATTTCTAGAACGATATCATAAGGCACATTTGCTTCAGCCAGCAGCACGTTCATGTGTCCTGGTAATCGTCCAGCGACTGGATGAATGCCAAAGCGAACATTGATACCGGCATTCCTCAAAATCTTGGTAATATCGGACACGGGATGCTGAGCCTGAGCTACTGCCATACCGTAACCGGGAACAATGATAACACTCTTGGCCCCTTGTAGCAGCTCTACGGTATCTTCTACTGTGGTCTCGGTGACTTGACCTTCGGGCTGATCACCACCTTTAGCTTTAGCTGTAGTTCCTGCACCTTCGCCGAAGCCTCCTAAAATCACGCTGAAGAAGGAACGGTTCATGGCTCGGCACATGATGTAGCTGAGGATAGCACCACTACTACCTACTAGGGCACCAGTGATAATTAACAGGTCATTGGACAGCATAAAGCCTGCTGCTGCAGCGGCCCATCCGGAATAACTATTGAGCATGGAGATGACCACTGGCATATCAGCACCCCCAATAGCAGCTACTAAGTGGATGCCTAAAACTGATGCGATCGCAGCCATAATCAACAGGGGTTGCAGACCAGTCGTCCCCTCTGCTGTCATGAACTGGTAACCCAGCCCGATCACAGCCCCAAGCATAGCCAGATTGAGTACGTGGCGTGCTGGTAACATTAGGGGTTTGCTGCTGATGATAGCTCGTAGTTTCCCAAAGGCTATCACTGAACCGGTGAAGGTAATTGCTGCAATGAACACACCAATATAAATTTCTAACTGGTGAATAGTTACTTCTGCACCCGTTAGGGATTCCTCCCCTTGCAGGTAATTGGCAATACCCACCAGTACAGCTGCAAGACCGACAAAACTATGGAGAATTGCTACCAGTTCTGGCATGGAGGTCATGGCTACCCGAGATGCCACGATCGCACCAATTATCACTCCTGGTAGAATCATCCCTCCCAGAGTGAGGTATGCCGTTACATCGCTACTTAGGGCAGTGGCAACAAAGGCAATCAGCATCCCAAGAATGCCGTAAATATTGCCTTTACGGGCGCTTTCCTGGTTAGACAATCCCCCCAGGCTGAGAATGAACAAAGCGCTAGCTGCAATATAGGCAACTGTCAACAGATTATTTGACATAGTCTCCTTAGTTTTATGGTGTTCAACTTGAATGTTGTTCGCCCTTGGCGTTCCCGAAGGGTAGGTTAGTTGGTTGAAGGTTAGTTGGTTGAAGGTTGAAGGTTAGTTGGTTGAAGGTTAGTTGGTTGAAGGTTGAAGGTTAGTTGGTTGAAGGTTAGTTGGTTGAAGGTTAGTTGGTTGAAGGTTGAAGGTTAGTTGGTTGAATGTTGTTCACCTTTGGCGTTCGGTGTAGGGTAGGTGGTTTGGTTGTTGGCCTTTGGCCTTCCGGAAGGGTAGGTTCAGAAGATAACCTGTAACCTTCAACCTGTAACCTGTAACCTGTAACCTGTAACCTGTAACCTGTAACCTTCAAACCTTCAAACCTTCAACCTTCAACCTTCAAACCTTCAAACCTTCAACCTTCAACCTTCAAACCTTCAACCTTCAAACCTTCAACCTTCAAACCTTCAACCTGTAACCTTTAACCTGTAACCTTTAACCGGCTAACCTATTTCTGAAACATCTTGAGCATGCGTTGGGTTACTAGGAAGCCACCGGAGATGTTGATGGTTCCAACTAAAATTGCGATCGCACCCAGAATAGTAGTAGGTGAGGTGGCTGCGCCGGAAATTTGCAGCATTCCACCAATGATGATGATGCCGCTAATGGCATTAGTAACACTCATCAAGGGGGTGTGCAGGGCTGGTTTTACGTTCCAGATCACTTGCCAGCCTACGAAGCAGGCCAGGATAAATACCGTGAAGTGGGAGAGGAAAGAAGGTGGTGCTCCGATTCCCAAGCCAACTAAGGCGAGTCCCACTAACACTGGCCAGAGCAAGCCCATGATACCCTTTGATTTCTTCGTCTCTGGCACAGACTGCTCTTTAGTTACCGCAGTCTGGGGTTCTGGTGCGGGTTTGGGAGGTGCTGGAGGTGTAGGCCGCTTGGGTGGGGGCCAGGTTACATCCCCAGCGTTTAGGACTAAGGCTCCCCGAACCACTTCATCCTCCATATCGACACGGTAATTTTCACTACCACCCATGTCCTTGAGGAGATGACAAAGGTTGGTGCCATAGAGTTGGCTAGATTGAGTAGCCATACGGCTGGGTAGGTCAGTTAATCCAATGATGGTCACACCTTTGTATTTGTAGACCTCATTGGCTTTGCTCACCTCACAGTTGCCCCCTTGCTCAGCTGCCATATCGACAACCACTGAGCCTTCTTTCATACTCGCTACCATTTCCTCGGTGATCAGCAGCGGTGCTTTTTTACCGGGGATCAGGGCAGTGGTGATGATGATGTCCACTTCTTTAGCCTGTGCAGCGAACAATGCCATCTCCGCCTCGATGAACTCTTTACTCATCACCTTGGCATAGCCCCCAGATCCGGTACCGTCTTCTTTGAAGTCCAGTTCCAGAAACTCTCCCCCCATGCTTTCCACTTGTTCCTTAACCACAGGGCGGGTATCGAAGGCGCGCACAACAGCACCCAGACCTTTAGCGGTACCAATAGCAGCTAGTCCAGCTACGCCAGCACCAATCACCAACACTTTAGCTGGGGGAACTTTTCCTGCTGCAGTAATTTGCCCAGTAAAAAAGCGACCAAAGTTATTCGCTGCCTCAATCACAGCCCGGTAACCAGCAATATTGGCCATAGAACTGAGGGCATCCATCTTTTGGGCCCTCGTGATGCGGGGTACCGCATCCATAGCCAACACTGTAGCCTTGCGGCTTGAGAGTTGTTCGAGCAGTTCTTGGTTTTGGCCTGGCCAGATAAAGCTGATTAAAGTGCCATTTTCCGATAGCAACTCAGACTCATGCTTGTTTAGAGTTGGATGCATCTGAGGAGGACGCACTTTTAGAACAATATCTGCCTCTGACCAAAGGCTATTGGCATCAGGGATGATTTGGCATTCTGCTTGTTCGTAAGCATTGTCAGGAAAATTCGCTGTCTCTCCTGCTCCCGATTCAATCAGCACATCAAAGCCAAGTTTCTGGAGCACCTTCGCTGTATCCGGTGTAGCAGCTACCCGGCATTCACCTGGGTAAATTTCTTTCGGGATACCAACCTTCATACGAGTTTTGGTTGGCTGTAAATCTAACGTTTCAGCCTCTTTGGGAATGGCTAGGGTCATTGACTCTCCTTCAGTTGTCTAAATGAAATAACGACGGAAAATTCGTTGATCACTAAGGTGGGTCTAGAAGCATCAGGCAAAGGATGTCCAGACCAGCCACTTTCAGGGGCTAAGGCCACCGTATTTCCTAACATAGCTTTTGGTCATGGGTGAAAAATACTCCTTAGGTGAGGACAACAAGAATCAGGAAAACTGGCGATAATAACTGTTTTCCCTAACTATTTTCGGTAAATAGAATCAAGTAACAACTTCTTTTAAAAATGTTGTCCCTTGATGACAATCTATCCTTCTATTTCTTTTGATTTCGAGTGGTTTTTAGCAACTTGTAGCTTCTTCCTGCTGGGGATGTTCACCCTGTTTAGAGGATTCCCAAGTTCAACTAGAACGGGATCAGTTTGCCCCCTGACACCGCCAATGCCCTTAAGGGTTGGTGATTGACTCGCTCTTGAGAGGAAAACCTCCCAGCCTTAATTGTCTGATCAGCTGACTGGCTTCCCATCTGTGCTACTTGTCCTTGTATGCTACTTGTCGTGGTATCCAACACCAGGCATGGCCTCTTGCTGAATTTGAACTGCTGGCATCAATTTCTCTATATAAATTTCCCTGACTGTTCAAATACATGTGTCCCCATAACCGGATCTCTTTTTGGATCCTATGGTGATCTTGCAGAAGAGAGGATTATTTTTAACTTGTTTTAGGAATTGTGCTGTTGCACTCAGTTGTCGTAGGTAATCTTTACTAGTCAGATCGATTCCGTCACTGACTATAGATGATGATGGTAATGGTGTAATAAAGTGTTATAGGTGATTAAAGTGTAGCGATAGTGTTTTGAAATTGGTATGAGGGTAAGCATTCAGCTATCAGCTATCAGCCATCAGCTATCAGCTATCAGCCATTGGCTGTAGGCCAAGCTACTTTGAATCAAATAAGCTGACGGCTGACCACTGACCGCTGACCACTGACCACTGACCGCTGACCGCTGACCGCTGACCGCTGACCGCTGAATGCTTACGTATTAGGGATATATTGCGTATATATATTGGGTATAGCTTGTGTATATATATAAGTAGTACAGTAAAAAAACAAATAACTGTTAACTGTAAGCTCAAGTCAGCAGCATTAGATTTATGCTATCCACAAAATCTTCCATCAAAAGCCTGATTTCCGCGATCGCATTAGCTGGTTGTGTCTTGACCGGGCTATCGGTTCGGAGCTTAGCCCAGAGTAATCCCGGATTGGTACTCTGGAGTGGTGTTAAGCGGGAAAATATCCTGAGATATCACCTAGATTTTAACGGTGCCCCCAATTACTGGGATCGTTACCGCTTGAGGATTCCCAAGAAGAAACTGGAATTGGGAGT
>NZ_JAAHHE010000185.1:0-12625 GCF_010692525.1 Moorena sp. SIO3B2 | reverse complement strand
TAGTTCATGCTTCATACTTCATCCTTGATACTTCATCTTTTACAATTCATGCTTCATACTTCATACTTCTTTAAATTATTGTCATCGGTTTGCTTATTCCATCACAGGTTTTAGGGAGTAGGGAGTAGGGAGTAGGGAGTAGGGAGTAGGGAATAGAAAAAAAATTATCTGTATCTCATTACTATGAGAAACTTTTATAGCGTTTCTCGCAGTTATAATATAGAGTCTTCTTTGACGTTGATTTCCTATCTTGATGCAGCGGATCGCTATTCCCTGTTCCCTGTTCCCTGTTCCCTGTTCCCTGTTCCCTGTTCCCTAAAACCCAAAAAATTTGTACCTCACCTAATTGAAAAACCATATATTTCACTTCAACGTGCTTGGTAACTTTACGCCCAGTACTATCGCTCTTCCTGCCATAAACAAGGATAAAGCTAACCAAAGAAGATGAACACTTTGAAACTGCCAAGACGCCACAGCCATAGGGACAAATCCCACCACCAAGGCGATTACGGTAGAATTACGTAAGGTCTGTCCTGCAGCTAAGCCCAGAAAATAACCATCCAGCATAAACGCAATGGAACCAAATCCTAACACCAGGAGTAACCAAGGAACATAGAGAGTAATCGATTCGATCACCTCAGTGTGGTTTGTTAACAGCCCAAAGAGTGTCTGGGGAAACAGGATAAACAGGAAAGCAAAGTTAAGTCCCAATAGCAAACTGCTTCCTCCAGCAATTTTCAATAAAGGGACTAACTGCTCTTTTGCTCCCTGACCTTGTAAATTACCCGTCAGAGTTTCCGTAGCAAATGCCAATCCATCAATAAAATAAACAGCCAAGCTGAACACCTCTAGTATCAAAGCATTTTCCGCCAAGATTGTGGTACCAAGAGCTGAGCTCAAATTGGTAAAAATAGACAAGGTAAAAAGAATCGCTAAGCTTCTGATAAAAAGATTACTATTTAGGGTAAAAGTAGCTTTTATATCCAACAAGTTCCAAATTCGTTTGGCTACTGCTCTTAGCTCTTGCCACTTTATTTCTTGGCTAACTAAAACTATGCCCACTAAAACCATCACGTATTGACTAACTGCTACGGATAATCCAGCGCCAGTGCTTTCCCAACCCCACCGAATAATAGTAAAGTAATCGCAAACTATATTAGCGGTGTTACCGATAATGGACAGCAGCAAAACCTTACCACTCATTTCTCTACCGAGAAACCAACCAATCAGTACGAAATTGAGTAATGTTGCAGGAGCTCCCCAAATCCGAGCATTAAAATAAGCAATACCGGAAAATTTGACATCTGGTGTAGCACTTAACAAAGCAAATCCAAGCTCTCTGAGAGGATACTGTAAACTTAAGATAACTACACCTAAAATCAGAGCAATTAAGCCATTACGAAGTCCCACCAGCAACATAGCATCTCGGTCATTTCCTCCGACAGCTTGAGCGGTTATCCCAGTAGTTCCCATCCGTAAAAAAGCCAAACTATTGTAGATTAAGTTAAACAGGATGGTGGCGAGAGCGACTCCAGCTAAGTGGCGGATTTGATCTAAATGACCTAAGAAAGCCACGCTGATTAAACCCGCAAGGGGTATCATGAGAGTAGAAAGAATATTGATGATCGCCAGTTTCCAGAAGCGATAGACCACATTGTCTTGGTTTGAGCAAGTAAAAGTCATCAATTTATCTTAAAATTTCAGGCATGATTTAGTGTAAAATTAAGGATTTTATACCTTTAAAAAAAGGTTAGCTTAGTGGCTTTATCAAGTCGATACTATAGAGGATAATATTTTTATATCCCGAGATTAATATAGATATAATTATCGACTATAATATAAAGAATTACGACGACCATAACCCTAAAGATGAAACTGATGATTTTTTTGATGTTTTTTTTAAAATTACCTATACAAGGATACCATAAAGGAAAAGTAAAGACTAGTTGCCAGAGTAACAGCAAGGCACCTGGACAAGCTAAAATCAATAAGCTGTTAATTCTTAACTACTGACGGCGGAGGCTGAGGATGAGTAAAGTCAAGACGATTCAAAAACTATACGCGGAATGGGTGACATCAGAGAACTTTCAGCCCTACGGTCAAGTCATCTTTGCAAGTGTTGACGGCAAACCCTATGATCAAGATGATGCTCAGTTAAACCTCGAAAATGGGACATCCCGGTTTTATATCATGCGGCTACACCACAAAGGTCGTAAGTTTGATAAAATTACTCGTCATGTCCAATGTACTCAGTGTCTCGGTTCTCTAGAAGGGAAAGACTGGTTCATGGCTGTAGCTCCTCCCAATCAGGATGACCAACCAGTTTTAGAGGATATTGCGGCTTTTCGGATTCCAGGTAACTGCTTTATTAAATTAGAAGTAGGAACTTGGCACGCTGGTCCCTATTTTGACCAGGAATTTATAGATTTCTACAATTTGGAACTTGCTGATACCAATGTCGTCGATCATTTTACCCATGATTTTCTAGACAGCCATCAGTTACAGTTTGAAATTGTTATAGCAAAGGGAGTAGGGAGTAGGGAGTAGGGAGTAGGGAGTAGGGAGTAGGGAATATGGCCTAAAATAATGATCACAATTCCTACACTGATACCTAGAGTGAGTGATAATATAGAAGGGGGAATTACCAGCAATTACTAATACCATAATTATTCATATAAGCCAAAATAACTAAGCCAAAATAACTAATGACTAATATTATTGGAGATCGAATCAGTTATCAAATAATCAAATATTATGACTTTTACCTGTTCCCGATTCCCGATTCCCGATTCCCGATTCCCTACCTTGACAGGTAAATTTTAAACTTGGTGATGAAAAATAAAAAAGGAAACCTATGACAGTAAACATACAAAAATTATATAAAGCCTGTAATCCCAGCAAAACGTTAACGGTCGATCAGCCGGAAGACTGTAAGTATTATATCGATTTTTCCTCAGTGCGAGGGGGCAAGATCATTGAAGAGTTGAAGGATAATATCACTTTCTTCTCCATGGATGAGCCGACCTGCGAGCTATTTACTGGACATATTGGTTGTGGTAAGTCTACGGAGTTACTGCGACTGAAAGCCGAATTGGAGGAAGCTGACTTTCACGTGGTCTATTTTGAATCTTCTCAAGACTTGGAAATGGGAGATGTAGATGTCGGGGACATCTTACTCGCTATTGCCCGTCGCGTCAGTGAAAGCTTAGACAAAATTAAGCTAGGTGAACCGAAAGGCTTTAAAAAATTACTGGCAGGTGCGGCTAAACTGTTGCTCACTGAAATTGAATTAAGCGGTAGGGTAGGAGTTCCTGGGATTGGTGAGGTTGGAGTAGACACTGAGGGGGCGGTTTCCCTAGCAGTTGGGATTGGTGAGATTACGGCTAAGGCTAAGGATAGCCCGGATCTGCGCAGTCGCTTACGGCAATATCTCGAACCTCAAACCAATCGGTTGTTAGAAGTGATTAACCAAGAGTTGCTCGAACCTGCGATCGCAAACCTCCAAAAACTTGGGAAACAAGGGCTAGTGGTGATTGTAGATAACCTCGATCGGGTGGACGCTTCCCAGAAGCCTTGGGGACGTGATCAGCCGGAATATCTATTTGTGGATCGCGGAGCCCAGTTAAAGGGGTTACACTGTCATGTGGTCTACACCATGCCCCTAGCGCTACGATTTTCTAATGACTATAGTGCCTTGACTCAGCGCTTTGTGGTAGATCCCAAAGTGTTACCAATGGTACCGGTAAAGTTACGAGATGGTACTCCCCATGAACAGGGCATGGCACTGCTGCGACAAATGGTACTGGCGAGAGCCTTTCCTAATTTAGAGCCTGTGGAGCGTCTTGCTAGAGTAAAAGAGGTGTTCGACTCCCCTGACACTTTAGATCGCCTGTGTTACGCTAGCGGGGGTCATGTGCGGAATTTGCTCCGGTTTCTCAGTACCTGGATCAAGAAAGAAAGACGATTACCTCTGTCTCAAGGCATGTTAGAAAATGTAATTCGAGACCGGCGCAATGAACTAACCCTACCCATCTCAGATGATGAGTGGGAACTATTGTGTCACGTCGCTAAACATAAAAAGGTAGTTGGAGATGAAGGTTACCAACTCTTGATCCGCAGCATGTTCGTCTATGAGTACCGAGACCAAGATGGGTCTTGGTTTGACGTTAATCCCATTTTGGCAGAAGCGGAAGGATTCAAATCATGCCTAGCTTATACCGCGTAGAAGATGCGGATGCCTACAACAACAATTCAATGCAGGAACTCGCCTGGGCAATGGAGACGTCCCAAGGGGAGTTTTCCCTGATTTTAGCCCGCCGCAACTATGAAGCTTTACAGGATTACATTGTGCGGAAGTTGCGGCAAGTCTGTGCTATTGAGTTCCAGGAAATATACCTGAACCAGTCGGTTAAGGTGAAGAGTCTCTATACCACTATCTTGGAGGAGCTAGGGGATGAACAGCCAGCTGCCGTGATGGTCTTTGGTTTAGAGTCCCTGAGCAACCTGGAGCAAGTACTAATCACTACCAACCAAGTACGGGAGGAGTTTCGCAAGCATTGCCCCTTCCCTCTAGTGTTATGGGTAAATGACGAGGTATTGGAAACGCTAATTCGGTTTGTGCCGGATTTAGAGAGTTGGGCAACAACCACAAATTTTGTCCTCTCCTCAAATCACTTGATTGAAGCTCTAGCAGAGCGAGAGAGTTATTTATTTACTCGTATTTTGGATGCCGGTGGGGATCAGTTCCTACCCAATACCGCTATTTTTGGTTCCAGCTATTGCCGAGAATTGGACTCAGCTTTGAGGGATTTGCAAACTCGTGGAGATGTCTTAGAAATAACCCAAGAAGCTAGTTTGCCATTTGTGCTTGGTCGAGAAGCTTATATTAATGGTCAGATCGATCAGGCGTTAGAGTATTATCAGCAAAGTTTAGCATTTTGGCAGCAGGAATCTAGGAGCTGGGAAACACAACAACAGGAAACACAACAGCAGAGTAGTTTCCCCTCCCGACTAGGTCAAGCTACCCCAATATCTCCTTACCTCCGGACGTTGTCAAAGGAGCCCTCAACCCCTTCATCCCCTCAACCCCTCACCCCTTCACCACGAGAACGTCAAGCTCTACTGCTGTTTCATATCGGTTTGTGTTATCTGAACCTGGCTGAACTCAATCGATCCCAAAGTCGTCACCACTGGATCACAGCCAGAGGGTATTTTCAAAAGTGTATCGATACATTTGAACAAGCAAAACGCCCAGATTTAATTGCCAAGTTTATTACTAAACTTGGCGAAACCCTACAACGACTGGAAGCTTGGAAAGACTTACAAGGTCTGGCGCAACGCTCCCTGGTACTGCACAGAACCTATGGCAATCCACTGCAACTGTCTCAAGATTATGGATTTATCGCTGCAGTCGCCCTTCAAGACTGCCGTTGGATGGGCGCTCAGCAAGCAGCTAGGAAAGCTTTAGAACTTCTGACACGGTTAACTAATACCTCTGGACAGTATCAGATGTCCTATCTACTGCTTCTGGCTCAAGCGAAGCGGCATTTGGGTCTCTCGGAAGAGGCGATCACTATCCTGGAAAGGGCTAAGGAAACCGGTCCGATGGATTCTCCACAACTTTATATTCGCATTTTGGAAAAATTGCGGACGCTTTATTTCCGGCAAAAGCAGTATCTAGAAGCCTTTCGGGTCAAACAAGAACGATTCTCCGTTGAGCAGCAATATGGTTTCCGTGCCTTTATCGGACCTGGTCGGCTTAAACCTCATCTACGCCAAAGTTCTACCTTACTCCTAGAGCAGGAAACCCCTGCTGAGGAAATCACTGCTTCTGTACGTCAGAACGATGTAGAGCGCTTAGTGGAACGTATTGGCAGCACCCAGCACAAACTGACAGTGATTTATGGTCAGTCAGGGGTAGGTAAGAGTTCTGTCCTAGAAGCTGGATTAGTCCCCACTCTCAAAACTAAGGTAATTGGAACCCGTGATGTCGTACCAATTTTGGTAAGGGTTTATACCGATTGGGTCAGGGAAGTCTGGAAATCCTTAGCATCTTCACCGTTAAAAGTTGACCAGTTTAACCTTGAGAGTTCTTCTGTGTTGAACGTTGACCAGTTGAACGGTGAAGGTTCTTCTCAGTTGAAGGTTGACCGGTTGAAGGTTGTTCGCGAAGCGTGGCCGAAAGGCCAAGGTTCACAGCAGTATTCTAACCTGCAACCGGCAACCCAAACTAACCTGCAACCAGCCACCCAAACTAACCTGCAACCAGCCACCCTTTTAGAGCAATTGCGACAAAATGAACATCGCAATTTGCTAACCGTACTGATTTTTGACCAGTTTGAAGAGTTTTTCTTTATTTGGGAGAATCATACTGAAAGAAAACGCTTCTTTGATTTTTTCCGGGAGTGTCTTCAGATTCCTTTCGTCAAGGTTATATTGTCATTACGGGAAAATGATTTGTATTTTTTGTTGCAGGGAATTCGTCATCAAAATTTTGATTCAATCAACAATAATATTCTCAATAAAAATATTCTTTATTATTTAGGTAATTTCTCCCTAGAGGATGCTAAATCTATTATTCAACGACTAACCGAGCGCTCTCAAGTTTATTTAGAAGAAGCCTTAGTCAATACGTTAGTGCAAGAACTAGGTAGTAGTGAAGGAGAAGTTCGTCCCATTGAATTACAAATCGTAGGAGCTCAACTACAGACTGAAGGAATTACTACCCTAGCTCATTATCGGAGAAAAGGTCCTAAAGAAAAATTGGTGCAGCGTTACCTGCAAGAAGTGATCGCAGATTGTGGCTCCGAAAATGAAAAAGCTGCTGAACTTATCTTGTATTTACTCACCGAAGAAAATAACACGCGCCCGCCTAAAACCCGCCAGGATTTGGAAAAAGATTTAAACGCCTTGGCAGTGGATTTAGCGATAGAAAAAATAGACCAGTTAGATTTAGTCTTAAATATCCTGGTCGAATCAGGATTAGTGGTGCTCTTACGAGAAAGTCCCCTTAACCGCTATCAATTGGTTCATGATTATCTAGTTTCTGTGATTCGCCAGCAGCAAGATAGCGAATTACTCGCCAAACTTAAAAAAGCCCAAGAGCAACATCGGCTTTCTCAAGCCCAGTTACAGAAGTCGAAGATAGCACTCACCGGCTCTATTGCTCTAGTTGGTATGTTAGCGATCTCAACCCTCTCTGCCGCTATATTTTGGGCGCAAGCTAGAAACAACGAAATCAGAGCTTTGATTAAATCCTCAGAAGCCCTTTACGGTTCCAATAGTCATGCCCTGGATCCACTAAAAGATGCCTTAGAGGCAGGAAAAAAACTCAAGTGGTCAGTTGGGGTAAGCTCTGACACTAAGGATATAGCGATGAGTTCTCTACAGCAAGCCTTTTATGGGGTTAGAGAGCGCAACCGCTTAGAAGGTCATAATGATACAGTCAACAATGTTAGTTTCAGTCCCGACGGTGAGCTAATTGCTACGGCTAGTTCCGACAATGTCAAAATCTGGTCCAAGGAAGGGAAAGAACTCTACACGTTAGCAGGAAAGCATAAACATAAGGATGAAATCAGAAGTGTTACCTTCAGTCCTGATGGAAAGTTGATTGCCACGGCTAGTAAAGATAAAACTGTTAAAGTCTGGCAACGGAATGGTAAGTATATTCAAACCCTGACAGGGCATACCGGTTGGGTTTGGAGCGTGCGTTTTAGCCCTGATCTCAAAAGCCTTGCTGCTTCTAGCGAGGATGGAAGAGTTATCATCTGGAGCCTCGAAGGCAAAAAACCCCAAATCTTCAAAGCCCATGATAAAGCAGTGCTCAGTATTAGTTTCAGCCCCGATAGCAAGGTGCTGGCAACTGGTAGTTTTGACAACACGGTTAAACTCTGGCGTAGAGACAGGAATGGCTTGTACAAGAGAAAGCCTCTAACCATACAAGCCCATGAGGATGCGGTTTTCAGCGTCAGTTTCAGTCCCAAAGGTAAACTGATTGCTACTGGTAGTAAGGATAAGACTGTCAAACTCTGGAAAATGGACGGTACTCGGTATCAGACATTGGGAAATGATGACCATGAAAGTCATCAAAGTACTGTGACTAGCATCACTTTCAGTCCGGACGGTCAGACCCTTGCTAGCGCTAGTGCTGACAACACCGTTAAACTTTGGAATCGAAATGGCAAGCTACTGGAAACCCTTACCGGTCATGAAAGTACCGTATGGAGCGTTAATTTCAGCCCCGACAGCCAGACCCTTGCTAGCGCTAGTGCTGACAACACCGTTAAACTTTGGAGTCGATACGGTAATGAACTCCCTATTCCCACAGGGGAAGAGAATACCGTTTTCAGCGTCAGTTATAGCCCCGACGGTCAGACTATTGCTACGGCTAGTAAGAACAACACTATCCAACTCTGGAGCTTAAATGGTCAATTGCAGCGAACTCTGACTGGTCATACCGATTGGGTGTGGGGTGTTAGTTTCAGCCCTGATGGTAAAACTATTGCTAGCGCTAGTGCTGACAAGACTGCCAAACTCTGGAATAAGAATGGTAAGTTACTGCACACCCTATCTGGTCATGAGAAAGTGGTTAGGAGTATCACTTTCAGTCCCGATGGTAAAATTATCGCTACGGCTAGTCGGGACAACACAGTTAAACTCTGGAATCAGAATGGTATCCTGATTAGAACTCTGACTGGTCATACAAATTGGGTAAATAGCGTCACATTCAGTCCTGATGGTGAGACTCTTGCTACGGCTAGTGCTGCTACGGCTAGTTCTGACCCAACCGTCAAACTCTGGAATGTTAGTGATGGCAAGGAACTGAAATCTTTCGATGGTCATACCGATTGGGTTTTTAGCGTTCGTTTCAGCCCTGATGGTAAAACCCTGGCCTCTGCTAGCAGGGATAAGACGGTTAAACTCTGGAATGTTAGTGATGGTGAGGAACTAACATCTCTTGATGGTCATCAGAATACCGTCTGGAGTGTGGTATTTAGCCCCGATGGTGAAACCATTGCTACAGCTAGTGCTGACCAAACTGTCAAGGTTTGGAACAGGAAAGGTAAACAACTTCAAACCTTTTATGGCCATGATGATGGTGTAGTTAGCCTCAGTTTTAGTCCCGATGGCCAGACTATTGCATCATCAGATTCATCTGCTAGAGTAATTATATGGAATTTAGACAATATCCGACATCCTGATCAACTACAGTCCCTTGCTTGCGATTGGCTACAGGATTATCTGAAGCACAATACTAATGTCAATAAGGGGGAGCGTCGTTGGTGTCGTTAGTGGGTGAGTGCTGAGTCCTGATTCCGTGAGAAGCAGTCTGGCATGGGATGGCAAACCACTATGGCAATTTTCATAATTGTTAGGTAGTAGTGTTAGATAGTGTTAGGTAGTGTTAGGTATTAGGTGTTACTACTTAACACTTAATCAGATCATGACTAATCACAAAAAAATCACAAAAAATTGCCATTTTGCTACCAGGATAGAATTTAATTTCCTGATAACATAATTACCTCACTTGCTGGCATACGCACTTGCTGGCATAAGCAATATCCTTAAAATCATGATTAACTCACCCCTACTCGAGCCTGTAGCTACTCACCACCGGGATGCTGTAGAAGAACTAGCCTGGGCAATAGCTGCTAGTGAGGGACAGTTTTTACTGATGTTAGCACACTGTAATTATGCCAAGTGGCGTAAGCGAGTGGTGCGCAGGCTACACAAAATTTCTTCTGTCCCAATCCGGGAAGTATTCCTAGACCAATCTGCTTGTACACTCTACACCACCCTCCGACAGGAAATCGGGGAGGAACAGCCAGCAGCCTTGATGGTGTTTGGTTTAGAGTCAGTCACGGACCTTGATGAACTGTTAATCGCCACTAACCAAGTTAGAGAAGAGTTTCGCAAAAATTTCCAGTTTCCATTAGTGTTGTGGATTAACGATGAGGTACTGTGTAAGCTGATTCGCATCACACCAGATTTTCACAGTTGGGCAACAACGGTTATGTTTGAAATCCCAACCTCAAGACTAATTCGCAACCTACAACAAAAAGCCAATTCTTTATTTACCAAAGTCTTGGAATTAGGTGCCAGTGAAATTTTCCCCAATGATGCTATCTTAGGTGCTGGTTATACTACGGAAATTAAGTTTGCCTTACGGGATTTGGAAAGTGGGAACCACGAGTTGCCACCAGAGTTGCTAGCCAGTCTTAACTTTGTCTGGGGTCGAGAGGCTTATGGATTGGGCAAGATTGATGTTGCTATTACCCACTATCAGAAAAGTTTAGAATTCTGGCAACAGGAACCCCGCAAGCAGGAGAGCAAGCCAGAAAACAACGGTGAGATTCTCCCTGGACTTGGTCTGCCTACCTTCATATCCCGTAAACCCATTACCCCTCCACGTCGCGAGCGACAAGCAGTTATCCTGTTTCACCTAGGATTATGCTATTGCGATCAGGCTAAGCAGTATCCACCGGGAGACCCTAGCTATCGAGAAAATTGGCACAAGGCTAAAGAGTATTTAGAGCAGTGTATGGTGGTGTTCGAGCAAGAGCAACGACCGGATTTAGTGGCTAAGTTGATTAATCAACTCGGTGAGATACTGCAATCTCTGGAAGCCTGGGACGATTTGGCAAGTCTAGCTACAAAGTCTCTAGCACTACACAGAACCTACTCTGCTCCTGTTCAACTGGCTCAGGATTATGGATTTATAGCAAAAGTGGCGCTACACAAATCCCGCTGGCAGGAAGCTTACACAAACGCAATATATGCCAATGTAATTATAACAAAAGTCACAGAAGAACAGGGTGTTGCCCACCATAGGGAAGATTTGTTGGCCTATGCAGCAGAGGGAAGAGGGGGAAGTAAAAAATTGTCCTATTATCCCCCAAGTATCCAAGCCCAAGAACAGCAACAGTACCCTAGCTATCAGGAAAATTCTGCTTTATCTTGCCTCAATGGAGTAGTTAAAATAGATAAACAGATTATAAATAAATATACAAATAAATCTCCCGTTGGTCGCTATCTGTTACTTCTGGCTCAAGCGCAACAACACTTGGGTCAACATTCCGAAGCGATTAGCCATCTGGAACGGGCTAGGGAGTTAGGGATTCAGGATGACCCGAAACTCTACCTGGAAATCCTGGAAACTCTCGGAACCCTCTACTGGCAACAAAAACGATATCAAGCAGCATTTAGATTAAAACAAGAACGGCTTGCGATCGCACAACAGAATGGTTTACTTGCTTTTATCGGTGCAGGTAAACTCAAATCCTCCCAACAGAATCAGTTAGCACAGAATCAGTTACCACAGAATCACTTAGCACAGACAAAGAGTAAAGGTAGCGCTACCGTATATCAGGCCATGACTGCTTCCGATTGGCAACACAAAGTAAAAGAGCTAGTGCAACGCATTGCCAGCACCCAGCACAAACTAACTGTAATTTATGGTCAAGCTGGAGTGGGCAAGAGTTCCTTACTAGAAGCTGGGCTAATCCCTGCCCTAAAACAACAACCCATTGGTAACCGTAATGTAGTCCCAATTAGATTGAAGGTTTACACTGACTGGGTCACAGAGCTGGGTCAACGTATCCTAGAGTCGAAGGGTGAAGGTTATTCACCGTTGAAGGTTGAAAGTTTAAAGGTTGAAGGTTTAAAGCTTGAAGGTTTAAAGGTTGAAGGTTATAAAAACAACTTTGAACTGGTTACTATTCTAGATCAGTTGCAAAAAAATCAACGGCGAAACCAGATAAACATCCTGATTTTTGACCAATTTGAAGAGTTTTTCTTTGCTTGCCGAGAGCCAGCTGAACAAAAACGCTTCTTTGAATTTTTCCGTGACTGTCTTAATATTCCCTATCTCAAAGTCATCCTGTGTTTACGGGAGGATTATCTACACCTATTATTAAAGTGCGCTCGTCAGGTAGATTTGGATGCCATTAATAATGATATTCTTAATAAAGGTATCCTTTATTATGTCGGGAATTTTTCTCCAGACGAGGCAAAATCGATTATTTATAATCTAACCACTAAAGCTAAATTTTACCTAGAGGATGCATTACTCGATGAGTTGGTAAACGACCTAGCTAAGAATGAACCAGTGGGAGAAGTAAGCCCGATTGAATTACAGATAGTGGGAGTGCAACTGCAAACTGAGCAAATCACTACCTTAGCAGCTTATCGACAAAACGGATCAAAAGAAAAGCTAGTGGAGCGCTATTTAGAAGGGGTTGTTTCTGATTGTGGTTCAGAAAACCAAAACGCGGCTTGGAAAATTTTGGGTTTGTTAACGGATAAGCATGGTACTCGACCATTCCGAACAAAAGATGACTTAGGAGCAGAGTTACAATTATCCACTGACCAGTTAGATTTTATCCTAGAGCTATTGGTCAAATCAGGTTTAGTCATGAAATGGCAGCAAGAACCAGAAGCTCAATATCAACTGATGTATGATTATTTAGTTGAGCCGATTCGTAGGCGTTGCTGATTGTAAGCTATCAGCTATCAGCTATCAGCTATCAGCTATCAGCTATCAGCTATCAGCTATCAGCTATCAGCTATCAGCTATCAGCTATCAGCTATCAGCTATCAGCTATCAGCTATCAGCTATCAGCTATCA
>NZ_JAAHHE010000184.1:0-12631 GCF_010692525.1 Moorena sp. SIO3B2 | reverse complement strand
CTCGATGCGATTCATTAAGCGCACGGCCAACAGGGAGTGCCCCCCCAAGTCAAAGAAATGACTGCCCACCCCAATGGGTTGAACCTCTAAAATCTCCTCCCATAGCTTCACCAGTTGCAGCTCTTGGTGATTGCGTGGGGGAATGTAGGTATCAGGGGAGTAATGATCGCTGATTAATTCAGGGGTGGGCAATCGTTTGCGATCGACCTTACCATTTGCCGTTAGGGGCAGGGCATCGAGGACCATGTAACTCGGCGGGACCATATACTCTGGCAACTGCTGCTGCAAGTAGTGACGCAGTTCGTCGATGCGCATGTCATCGTGGACGTCTTCTGTGGCAGAGTCAGATGATGATTCTGAGTGAAAGACCACATAGGCGACCAACTGCTTACTCTGTAGTTCACCCACAGCAGCCACAACGGTTTCCTTAACTGTAGCATGCCCCAGCAGGGTTGCCTCAATCTCACCGAGTTCAATTCGATAACCACTGATTTTGACTTGGAAATCCTCCCGACCCAAAAATTCACTGTTGCCGTCGGGTAAGTAGCGGGCCAAATCACCCGTTTTATACAAGCGCTCTCCAGTCTGGGGATGCAGGATAAAGCTGGCATTCGTTTTTTGCTCATCCCGCCAATAGCCCTGGGCCAGACCAATCCCACCAATGTAGAGCTGACCTGGAACCCAATTAGGACAAGGGTCCAGATTGTGATTGAGCACATGTAGGCTTTGATTCACTAGAGGTTTGCCGTAGGGAATGCTCTTCCATTCCGGCTCTACGGTAGTGATGGGATAGTACACAGACCAAATTGAAGCCTCTGTGGCTCCCCCCAGACTGACCACCTGTCCTTGGGGCCATAATGATTGGATTTGGGTCGGTAAATTGAGTGGAATCCAATCACCACTCAACAGGGCAAGTCGGAGGTCCTCAGTTACTTGGTCTGGGTGCTCAGACAGATATTCCACTAGCATCTGCATCAGGGCTGGGACAGTGTTCCAGAGGGTGACTTGATGGGTCGTCATTAACTCAACCCAATGGACTGGGTCTTTGGCTGCCTCTGGAGTGGGCATGACTAGGGTGCCCCCCGCTGCCAGGAGGCCAAAGATATCGTAGACAGACAGGTCAAAGTTGAGGGCAGAGACCGCCAGCATTCGGTCAGTGGGCTGAACGTCAAACCGTTGGTTAATATCTTGGATGGTGTTAACGGCTCCTCGGTGATCGATCATCACCCCTTTGGGTGTTCCTGTAGAACCGGAGGTAAAGATCACATAGGCTAAATCGCTGCTGCTAACGTTTGCCTCCAGGGGAGTGTCTATGATCTCCTGTGGTTGGGAAGCAACCACCAGGCAGTGCAGGTGGTCTGGCAATCCTAAGCTAGCGTTTAGGGCAGCTTGTGTCACGACCAGTTTGACTTCTCCTTGCTCCAGCAAAGACCATTGACGCTCCTGGGGCAGGGCGGCATCAATGGGGAGATAGGCTGCACCAGCCATCAAAATGCCTAAGACAGCAACGATTTGCTCCCAGCCTTTTTCCATGAGCACGGCTACTAGGGTGTTGGGGGTGGCTCCCAATTGCTGAACTTGCTGGCCGAGCGCCTGAGCTTCGGTGTAGAGTTCATGGTAGGTGAGGGTGCGTTGCGGGGTGATGAGGGCGATCGCCTCTGGTCGCTGCTGAACTTGCTTCACAAACAAATTATGGAGGGTCTCTTCAGAAACAGGGGCATAGGTTTCATTAACTTGGAGGCGTTGGGTAAGTTGAGAGAGGGGCAGTAGTTGAGGGCAAGTCTGCGCCCAAGCCACATCGGAGGTTGCGAGCTGTTGCAACCAATGGTAGTAGCTTGTGAACATGTCATTGAGGAACCCCTCTGGGAAGAGGTCTTCGACTACATTCCAGATTAGGAGTAAGGCACCATTTTGTTCAGCAACAGAATTGTCTAGCCACACTTGAGGGGTTTTAGAGACCATATAAACAGTTTCTCCCAATTGGTCGAATGGCCAAGCGTGCCATTCATTGGACGGCAATCCCTTCTCTGCCGACGTATTCAGCGCCAGCGTACTGGTAAATACAACCCCCATGGGTTGATAACTACCGCGCTGACGGCGAAGTTCTCGTTGCACCTCAACGCCCCCAACATAGCGGTGGTCTAGGTCTTGCCAAAGTTGTCCCTGGAGACGTTGAGCACGCTGAGCAAAGGGAGCTGCGTTTTTTTGATTGACCTCTAAGAGTGTCAGGGAAGTGAAGTCTCCCACTAAATCATTGACTTGGGGATGCAAAGGTAGCCGGTTAAAGAGGGTGAGATTGATCGTGAATTTGGGACTTTTGCTCCAATAGGCTAGGAAATCGGCAAACGCGGCTAACAAGACCCCTGACGGTGTCAAACTGGCTTGTTTTGCCCTGGCTTGCAATTGCTGCCAATCTGGGGCAGACAGTTCAGCCCGATAACAATTAAATTCAGGTTGCTCTAGTGTGGCAGTTTGCTTGACCAAGGGAAGTTCTGGTGCAGGGGGGAGTGTCTCTAAGCGATTCCACCAATACTGTTGAGAGCGTCGATATTGGGGCGTGTCTTTGAGACTCAGTTCTGCTAACACATAGTCCCGAAATGTGAGGTCTAATTTTGGTAGGAAACTGTCTGGGTTCTGGTATAGCTGCAGCCATTGTTGCCAAACAATGATCATGCTCCAGGCATCAGCAATTAGGGCATCAAAGCTCCAGTGTAAGCGGTAACGCTGATCCGCTAGGCGAGTCACACGAATCTTAAATAGTGGCCACTCTCCAGCGGGGAACATCTCGTGGGACAGGCGATAACGAATGGTTTCTAGTTCGGTTGAGACGATTTGTTCTGGTTGACCGCGCAAGTCTAAAACTTCAATCTGATAGGGGTAAACCTGTTCAAGGACTTGCTGTTCACCATTGGGTAGAATCACCATTCGCAGCATGTCATGATGGTCTATTACTTGCTGCCAAGCCTGACTTAACCGGTCTAAAGCTAAATTCTCACAGTCCAGTTCCAGATAACCATGCGTGGTAATATTACCCAAGTCAAAGTGCGAATTGCGGCCGAGCCAATAAGCTTGTTGAATCTCGGTGAGGGGAAAGGGTTGATAGCGCTGGCTTGGCGCAGGCACAATTGTGGGTAAAAGACCATCAGGCTTTTGCTTTGGTGAATCTTCAACCCTAGGTAATTGGACTAAGGCTGAGTCTAATTCGGCAATGGTGGGGGATTCCAATAAACGCTGTAAAGTCAGTTCCTTTCCAAGAGCTTGTCTGATCCGAGACACAACTTGGGTAGCCAGCAAGGAATGTCCACCCGATTCAAAAAAGTTGTCATGTATACCCACCTGTTGGATACTCAACACCTCTGCCCAAATTGCAGCTAAGGCTTTCTCTGTGCTAGTCTCAGGAGCCACGAACTCGGTTGACCTACTACTGGTATTATCGGGTGCAGGCAATGCCTTGCGGTTTACCTTGCCATTGGGTGTCAATGGCAGTTGTGGCAAAATCACGTACCTACTCGGCACCATATACTCCGGCAACCGCTCCTCCAGATACTTCCTCCACTGCGGTATTAGTTGTTTGCCTGTTACAGAAGCCAAGGGATTATTGCCATAACGATGCCAGTTCCCCCCTACCACTGATTGTTGAGTTAGTGGTGTTAATACCATCGCTTCTGGGGCTAAGGAGCTTCGCACAAATACTGCATCAAAACATCCTTCCGTCTTATGTGACCAACACAACTCTAGTTCATACCCCAAAGAGGCGCTCAGTTGATGTAGCTGTTCTGGTTCGATACCATTGACTAGCTTCTGCCGTAACTGTTGTCTCAACTGCTGCACATTCAGTTTTGACTCTACTTGTGAGAGCAACTCTACCGCAGCCATATCTGTTGCCACCCGACCATTAGTCAAACTACTAAAGCAGATTGATTCTGGTTGCTGTTGTCCCAGATATACTTCAATGTCTTCCATTGACATACCCACACCATTCTCTACTGGTGCAACGATTACTGATGTAGGTTTAGCCTGTATGTGCAGTAGCACACTGTAACGGTATTTATTCAGCTCGTTGTGTTCGCTTCCCCTCTGTAAACGGATCTGTACATGAGTGATTTCTGGATAGGTGTCTTTGAGGGCGACAAACAACTCTGGTGAGACCAACAACTCTGTCTCCTGTTGCATAAGCCTGTATATGCCTTGCTTTAGTTGTTGCACAGAGAGTGATGGGGGAGCTTTGTGCAGTTGCACCGAAGTGTGAAATGCCCTCATTAGTGGCAAAGAGCGGATATCCCCTAGGAAAATCATTCCTCCTGGTTTGACTACCCGGATACTATTAGAGATTACTTGCAACAGATACTCTACACTTGGGAAATACTGGACTATGGAGCTTAGAAGCACTACATCAAAGCTGTTATCGGCAATGTCTGCCATCTCTTCTGCTGCTTTCTGAGCTAAGGTGACATGAGCATATTTGTCCGGTTGCTGTGCTATTTGTGTTTGGATATACTTCAACGACACTTCTGAGATATCGGTGCCGTAATAAGCCCGTGTGTGGGGGGCTATTTTAAATAGCAGCATTCCTGTGCCACAACCTACTTCCCACACTGAATTGGGTTTGTTGGCTAAGACTTGAGTTACTATATCCTCCGCCCAGTCTCGCATTTGTGCTTCGGGTATGGGTTGCTTGTCGTAGTTGCTTAAGTAACCAGTAGTGTTGAACAGTGGGTCTGTGACTTCACTTAGTTGAGAGTATATTTGTTGGTTGAATATTTCTTGCCAACTGTTGAGGTGAGTCTCTGATAGTTCTGGGTTGGAGTTGGTTGCCGTTTCCATTTGAGCCACTATATAGGCACATAGATGTTTGTCTCCTGGTTTGTCTTCTCTGGCTACTACTACTGTTTGTTTTACCGTGGGATTTTGATTTAGTACCGCTTCAATTTCGGCAGTTTCAATGCGGAATCCTCGTATTTTTACTTGATGGTCGATCCTACCCAAGAATTCGATGTTGCCATCTGGTAAATAACGTGCTAAATCCCCTGTTTTATAAAGCCTCTGTTCTGCTTTGTTACTGAAAGGGTTGGGGATAAACTTCTGAGTGGTTAAGTCGGGACGGTTGAGGTAGCCACGAGCCAAACCGATACCACCGATATACATTTCAGCAGGAATGCCGATCGGAACTGGTTGTAAATTGTTGTCTAGAAGGTAGATTTGGGTATTAGCTATGGGGTGACCAATGGGCAGCACTGAGTACTCTGGTGAACATTCTGCCATCGTGGCACAGACTGTTGATTCTGTTGGTCCGTAGGCATTGACAAATTGTCGCCCCTGTGACCATTGGGATATTACCTCTGCTGGACAGGCTTCTCCTGCTACGACTATAGTCTGGAGGGATGGTAATTCCTCTTTTTGCATCACTGCTAGAGCTGACGGAGGCAGGGTAAGGTGGGTGATTTTTTTCTCATTGAGCCACTTACTCAAACTAGCTCCTGGCAACAAATTTTCTCGGCTTTCCAGATACAGACTGGCACCGGAACCTAAAGCCATAACTATTTCCCAGATCGAGGCATCGAAGCTTAAAGATGCGAACTGAAGCACTCGACTATTTGAGCTGACTTTAAAGGCTTGAATCTGAACTTTAAGTAGGTTATGTAGTCCAATATGGGCTACCATTACTCCTTTGGGTTTGCCTGTGGAACCTGAAGTGTAGATCACATAGGCTAAATTTTCTGCCGTAACTTCACTGGTAACATTTTTAGGATTTTCAGTAACAATTTTTTGCCAATCTCGATCTAAGCAAACTACCTTTGCTTCGTATTGAGGCAACAAAGTTAGTAACTGTTGTTGAGTTAGCAACACCGACATTTGGGAGTCGCGAAACATATAGTCTAGACGTTCTTGGGGATACTTGGGATCTAAAGGTACATAAACTCCTCCTGCTTTGAGAATCCCCAACAATCCCACTATCATTTCTAATGAACGCTCTACACAAACGCCCACCAATACCTCTGGACTTACGCCTAAACTTTGTAGATACCGAGCTAATTGATTTGCACGGATATTCAACTCTTGGTAGCTGAGTTTCTCTTCCTTAAAAACCACCGCAATAGCATCCGGTGTCTGCTCCACTTGTTCTTCAAACAACTGATGAATACATTTGTCTGTCGGATAATGAGTAGTGGTCTGATTCCATTCAACTAATAACTGATGCTGCTCTGCCTGGGTTAACAAAGGCAATGACTCTAACCTTTGTTCAGGATGCGTGACAATCCCTGCTAACAACGTTTGTAAATGACTAGCCATCTGGGCAATAGTCTGCTCATCAAATAGGTCAGTGTTGTACTTGAAGAACCCAGACAGTTGTGAGTTAATTTCGATAATTTCCAGCACCAGGTCTTCTAGGCTTTCATATTGATCGAATAGAAATGTTTCAACTTCCATTCCACCCCAATGAACCAAGGTCTTTGTTTCACCCAGGAACAGCTGTTGCGTTTCGGACTGTAGGAAATTATGGAGTCCAAAGAAGACTTGGAAAATGGGGGAACGGCTGAGATCGCGCTCCGGTTGCAATTTTTCAACTAACAAAGAAAAGGGATAATCCTGGTGGGCTAATGCATCAATAACCGTCTGACGAACTTGGGTCAAAAACTCTCGAAAACTGAGGCTCCCTGACACCTTAGCTCGCATTACCATCGAGTCAACAAAATAACCCACCACTGAGGTAAACTCCGGTCTGGTTCGACCAGAGGTTGGAGAACCCACCAGAATATCTTCTTGCCCTGTATAACGATGCAGTAATACTTGAAATGCAGCTAAGAGCGTCATGTAAAGGGTTGCCCCTTCTGCTTGACTCAGAGCTTTGACCTGTGTTACCAAATGCTCAGGTAACTGGAACCGGTAAACCGCACCATTATTAGTTTGAATTGGAGGATGTGGCCGGTCAGTTGGCAAATTTAACACCGGTAACTCCCCTGCCAGTTGCTGTTGCCAGTAGGTCCACAGGCTTTCTCCTTTTGAGCCCTCCACTAATTGCTGTTGCCACTTAACATAATCCTGGTAGGTATGCTGCAGGGACGGCAGATCAACGGCAACACCTGCACAGTGGGCTTGATAGAGTTCTGAGAGTTCCTTGACAATTATATTGGCAGATGAACCATCCCAAGCAATGTGATGGATGGTAAGCAACAAAATATGCTCTTGTTCTGATCTCGTGAACCATCTAACCCGCATCACAGGATCGGTTTGTAGATCAAAGGGATGCCGATGCGCTGCCACAACTTGGGTCTGCAATTCATTCTCATCCCAAGTAGATGCGTCAATCTGCACAAAGTCGAGTTGCTCGGAATGCTGTCGAATCGGGGTCTCCCCACATTTAGGGAAAGTGCTACACAGCAATGGATGGCGCTTCCTTAACGCCTCAAACGTCTGTTGCCAAGTCGTAACATTGACTTGGGAATATATGCGAGTGGCAAATGAAACATTGTAATTAGGGTTGTCTGGGAAGAGTTGCCACAGAAACCAGATGCCCTGTTGACCGTAACCAAGAGGGTAAACCTGGAGAACTTCTGGGTGCTCCTGCAAAATTGTGAGAATGTCTCGTTTGTGTTGCTTGAGCTGGGCTAACACTTGATCTGTTGAGTCAGCATCTGGAGCCTGGAAACAGACTTGCCCCTCTTCAGCCCAAAATTGCCAGCCGCTGATGACAAGCTCTTGTAAAAACTCTGATAAGTTCATAACCTACCTTCCCTCATTTTTTTGTCCTGAAGCGCTATCTCTTGTAAATTGTCGCCATCCATCTTACTCTCTAGATCTTGAGCACCTTGAGCATTCCGATGTAGTAGTTCACTCACCTTGATTGCCAGACGACTAATATTTATATCTCCCATCAAATCCGCAACAGAGATGTCAACACCCAAGTCAGCTTGAACTCGATTTCGCAATTCCAAGACCATGAGAGAATCAACACCCATCACAGTAAGTGATGTCTCTTCATTGATTTCAGCTTGTGTCTCCTTTAAAATAGCAGCAACAACAGTTTTGAGATAAAACGCTAAGCCAACCTGAGCATCGGATAGATCCTGTGACAGAAATTGTTGCCGAAAATCTTCTCTAGTACCCTGAGAAAAAGTCGTCGATCCTTCTCTGAAAAACTGAGGTAACAACAGGGGTTTACCATTAGGACTGTTCTCAATAATTTTCGAGTAGGGGGTTAAGTTCTGAAGTTTTTCTTGATTTAGTCGTAAAATTGTCTCCTTTTCAGTAAAGCTATCTTTCTGGACTGTAATTAATAGATAAACAGCCAATTTTTTGCGCAGTAACTCTCCAAGTTCATGGGGACCAACAAAATGATCTTTAGCGTTCTCATCATAACCTTGACATAGACGAGCTAAGTTATCGGTAAAATTTGGATCGTACAGATAATTGGCAATTCCAAGGCTAGCATCTACTCCCTCAACCACTTTTAAATTATTTCGAGCCAGCAACTGTGCCCATTTTGATCGGGTAACATAATAAGCAGTCGATTTGGCATCGTCAATGGGCGTCAAGGGCAAATTGGAAATAATTTCCGCTGCTACGAAAAAACCGCTATCGTTGAGATGTTGACTTATATTTAAGAATACATCTTCCTTGCGCTTGATATGATGAATGACCTGACAGCTGAAGATTAAGTCATAGGTATCAGGCAATGGCTGTTTAGCACTATCACGGTTGTAAAGGTAAATACGGTCAGAATAGCCCAAACCTTGGATTTTTTGCTCACCTGCTTTGACTTGCTCTGGAGAAATGTTATAGCCATCTAGCTGGAGATGGACATGGTTGGTTGCCAAATCAATTAAATCATGGGAGTATCCACAACCAATATCCATAACTTTTTTAATCGATGAGAAGTCGATGCCCCTAAATAATACAGCCTTCATTTCGGCTTGCGCTTGTAGACTTAAGCTAGTCTGCTCCGGGTGCTGATCGGGATTGAGGATAACTTCCAGCCAAGAAAAGTCAGGCACAACCTCAGAAAAGGGTGCAAATCTCGCATAATCTTTCGCGGTATTGCTATGATCTAGCGCTCGATAATAGCGGCTTAACCTTTCTTCAGTTGACCCTTTTTCAGCAATGAATTCCTGACCTGATAGTTGCTGATGTGGTTTGTTTTCGGCAATCTTCTTTTCAAAAAATTGACGTTGTTCAGGAGAAAGTTTTGACAATCGTTCTTGAAGATTATTCATGTTTTCTAGATCGTCAGACATTTTGATTGTTTCCTAATTAATTCAGTTTTTTGGTTAATTTTGCTATGAATTTTGCGAAAATTTTTCTGCTTCTGACAAGAGCTTATTTAAATTTTCACTATCCATCTGTAGCATCTGATTCATTAAATCCTTCTCTTTACGATCTTTATTAGTCAAGAGTTCATTCTCTTGATGATAAAGATTTATAATTAACTGCGCAAATTTCGACAGTAATTTCACTTCTTCCTCTCGCGATAAATCCAATGTTTTTTTTAAATATTGAATTAAATCTAAAACATTTCCTTGATTGAGCAATCTAATAAAATTATTTTTCTGATTTTTAGAAGTCGCTGATGTGAATTTTTGCTCATTCGTTTCATATTTTTCAATCCAGTATTTTTTGCGTTCAAATGGATATGTGGGTAATGTCACCTTCTGATAGCTATATTCTTGGTTCAAACTAGACCAATTAACCCGAACACCCTGTACATATAGCTTTCCTAAACTAGAGAGCATCTGCTGCTCATCGTCTACCGTCGGACGCAGAGAAGGTAACCACACCCCCGTCCCTTCTGGGAGGCATTGACGTCCCATACCCAACAAAATGGGTTTGGGACCAATTTCTAGAAAGCAGTCATACCCAAATTCAGATAATGCTTCCATACTGTGGGCAAATCGAACTGGTTGACGAATGTGATTGACCCAGTACTGAGCAGTGGCGATTTGTTCGTCTGCTTTTACCCCCGTCACATTTGAGATCAAGGGAATGCGAGGAGAATGATAAGTGAGTTGTTCAGCTACCGTGGTAAACTCTGCCAATATTGGCTCCATCAGAGGAGAATGAAATGCATGGGAAACTTGGAGTGACTTGGTCTTTACCCCTGCTGATTCAAGCTGGTTAGAGATCGCACCCAAGACCTCAGCAACACCTGAGATCACCACACTTTCAGGTCCATTAATAGCTGCAATAGATATCTTCTCGGTATGGGGGGAAATTAGCGATCGCACTCTCTCTTCAGAGGCCATCACTGATACCATCGCTCCTCCGGCAGGTAGCTGCTGCATCAACCGGCCCCGAGCAGCAATCAGTTTTAGTCCGGTTTCTAAATCAAAGACCCCAGCAATCGTCGCTGCCACATACTCACCTACGCTATGCCCCATTACCACCGCTGGCTGAATCCCCCAGGATTGCCACAATTGAGCTAAGGCATATTCGATCGCAAACAAAGCCGGTTGGGTATAGGCTGTGTTATTCAGCCGAGCAGCATTCTGCTCATCCGCTGTTTGCGGATATAGAAGATCAATCAAAGAAACCTCAAGCTCGGACTGTAAAATCTGGTCACATTGGTCAATCGCATCCCGAAACACAGACTGAGTTTGATACAGTTGCCGCCCCATGTTCAGATATTGCGACCCTTGACCAGTGAACAAGAAAGCAATTTGGGCTCGAACTGATGCTTTAGTCTGCCCTTGAGCAAGTTCCTGAGTTTGCTCAGGGCTCAACTCAGCATTATCATCCAACACATTTGCCAGTTTGCAACGTAGATCAGGAATCGAATCACTTACTATCGCTAACCGATGTTCAAAGTGTGCTCTTCCCACACAAGCCGTATAACAAATATCTCCAAGCTCCACTTCAGTATTGTCACTCAGATAGCGTTGATAGCGCTTGACTAACGCTTGCAGTGCAGGAGCTGTTTTGGCTGAAAGGGTGAGAAGATGATGCGATCGGTCCTCAAGCTTGGCTCCATCTTCGTTTCTGGTTTTTGGTTGGGCATTTTCTGGTGCTTCCTCCAAAATCACATGGGCATTTGTTCCTCCAAACCCTAAGGAGTTAACACCGGCCCGTCGAGGATGACCATTCCTCTCCCACTCAGAGAGCATTGTATTCACAAAAAACGGACTATTGGCAAAGTCAATTTTGGGATTCGGTGTTTGGAAATGAAGACTAGGGGGGATTTGTTTGTGGTAAAGAGCAAGGACTGTCTTAATCAAGCCCACAATGCCGGAGGTGATTTGTAAGTGCCCCACATTGGTTTTGACAGACCCAAGGGCACAAAACTGTTTGCGCTGAGTTTTAGCCTGAAATGCTTGGCTCAGAGCACCCAATTCGATCGGGTCTCCGAGCAAAGTTCCTGTGCCGTGAGCTTCCACATAGGTAATCGTCTCGGGATTGATATTGGCAGTTGCAATTGCCTCGGCCACCACTGTAGTCTGTCCCTCCCCATTGGGTGCGGTATACGCAACTTTGTTGCTCCCATCGTTATTAATGGCAGATCCCTTAATAACCGCATAGATATGATCTCCATCTTGGAGAGCTTCCTCCAGGCGCTTCAAGGCAACCAAGCCAACGCCATTGCCAAAAATAGTTCCTTCTGCTTGGGCATCAAAGGCTCGACAGTGGCCATCGGGAGATGCTATGAGCCCTTCTTGGTGGAGATGTCCAACTCGTTGGGGCACCTGCACTGAAACACCTCCCGCAAGAGCCAAGTCACATTCTCCATTAAGCAAGCTCTGGACTGCTGTGTGAACTGTAACGAGTGAAGTTGAGCAAGCCGTTTGAATATTGACACTCGGTCCAGTCAGGTTCAATTTATGGGAGATGCGTGTTGTCAGATAATCTTTATCATTAGCAAGTACCACCTGCAGGCCGCCCATAGAGTCGGGAGTGAGTACTCGTAAATCATCATGTTCATCAAAAGTGTCACGGTTGGGCAGAAGATTATGAATGAAATAAGTACTTAACATTGCTCCCGCATACAAACCAATAGAGCCTGAATAAGTCAGAGGATCATACCCTGCATCTTCCAAGCTTTCCCAGGCACATTCCATCAATAATCGTTGCTGGGGATCCATAAATTCAGCTTCTCGGTTAGTATAGCCAAAGAAGTGAGCATCAAAATATTCCACATCAGAAAGAATTGGACTTGCTCTCACATAATTAGGATTACTTAAAAGCTTCGGATCAATGCCAGAAGCTAATAGTTCTGAATCTGAGAAAAAGGTAATGGACTCCGTTCCATTCTGTAAGTTCTGCCAGAATTGATCGAGATTATCTGCGCCAGGGAATCGACCTGCCATGCCAATCACCGCAATCTCTGTTGAGTCCGCTTTACGAACTTCTTGGCGAATCTGTGCCCGTGCATACCCCTGTTGGGCTGCTGAATCTTCAGGTTGCGTCTGGGTGAAATATTGAGCCAACGCCTCGATAGTGGGATGACTAAACATCTCTGCAATTGACAATTCTTTGCCAAAAGATTCTTGCAACTGACTTTGTAGCGTTAACAGTAAAAGGGAATGACCACCTAATTCAAAGAAGTTCTCTTGCAAGCCAATTTTATCTAAACCGAGGACATCTTGCCAAATATTGACAATTACCTGTTCTACCTCAGTTTGAGGTAAGGCTAAGGCTGTTTCCT
>NZ_JAAHHE010000183.1:0-12753 GCF_010692525.1 Moorena sp. SIO3B2 | reverse complement strand
TAGCAATCTTTTTGTTTGTTTAGGATTTTTTTGGATGTAGTTCCAAGTGTAGCTCATGGTTTTTGAGGTTGATAAAAGTGATTAATTTTATCTTATTTTACCATAAGTTTGTTTTTTGGAGAGGTCTAGGGTATTTCTCCCGGAAGGGGTACAGGTCGGTTGAAATCTGGAAGATCGTATTCTCCAGGAGGCAAAGAAATTGCCAGGGCACTGTTAGAGGAAAATAAAATGTTCCCGATTAGAAAGCAAATACACAACCCTATGATAAATAGTTTGCGGATTTGCAAACGTGAAACTATTCGATTCATGTTGATGAACTCCTTTTGGAATTGTTTTTGATTGAATCATGGATGAGCCATTGGCAGACTCAAAGAGCATGGTGCGTTACGACGGATTGGGATCGTACGACTGAGGGCACCAGATTTGGGCCATCCAACGCACCCTACGTAACTGCCAGCACCATTCTCCAAATCCGGTTCAAAATCACATTAATATTACCTAATTTTTGGTTTATTTACCGCATCAATTAATTATTAATTGTTAATTTTTTTATACGATAGGTGGCCGTTGCAATACCAAACAACGACCACCTATTTCTAATCCCTAGCTATTAAATTCAACAGATAATTATCGAATAACTTCCTGAATTATTCTGTTCCAGAAGTCAAAATCACTGCCATCTTCGGGATTTTCAGGTAACTGAGCTACAGTCTCAGGGGAATACCAAATCGGAGAAGTATACACCCGCTCCTGTAGGGTTAAGGGAATATCATTACAGGCCGCTGGATCTTCAGCACACCACTCATTACCGTAAAATGCCTTGTCGTAGTCTGTCCAACGGGGGGTGGGAATTTCCAGTACCCGGGCGTAGTAAAATGCCCTTTGGGTAGGATCGAAGTCCGGGTCTGTCCAAACTTCAGCTAGCTCAACCGCACCAATGGTATTTGTCCATTCTGCTGTGTCGGTATTAACTGTATTACCCACTGGCGGAAGTTTACCCGTTGTGGCATCGGGTTCGCGATCGCCAGACCAGACAACATCGTAGACTTTCTCCTTGGTTTGGCCATCCTCCAGCCAGCCCTTGACAATTTGAATCCGATCAAGGTTCCCCCGAATCGGATCCTTCAATGCAGCCACCAAAAAGGTCGGTGCTTTTCCTTCCGGCATACTGGTCAGATCACTGCCCATGGAAACTCCCTTGGCATAGCCCACATCAGCAGGATTACGACTTACATCTTCCGAGGTAAAGTCCCAACCGCCAAAGAAGCGAACGATCATCCGTGGTCCGCTCGTAGCATAAACTTCCCGTCGTGCCATGGCATCAAACAGGGACTCGCGGGTATTGGCTTCAGCCCAAACTCCTACAAAGCCAGCTGCTCCATACTGCCATCCGAACCGGTTCACCTCAGGATCCTCCGGAACACAGTTGCCATCTTGATCCTTAGTAAAACAACTTGGCTTCGAGACGTGTGCTGCCCGATGGGCGCTGGGGGTATAACTGGGAAACTTGCCCATAAAGCTATTTTCTTCCACCCCGGAAATACCAATATGGGAATCCGTGGAACCCACCATTCCAAATTTGAAGGGATTGGCTCCCAAGTCTTCTTCAAAGTTCAATCCATTCTTGAGGGCAGCACGGGCATATTCATGCTCGTACATATCAGGTGTTTCCGGAGCGCTGAGGTCTAGGTTGCCGTTATCCCAACCTGCAATCTCAAAACTGGCAAATTCATCATCAGGAGACAAATCAGGATGGGTCTCGCCCGCCCCTTTGATCTGAATGACTTCATAGAGCGGCTCCCAGCGTTGTCGCAGCTCAGCATAGTTGCGGCTGATCGGCACACCACGAGCATCCAAGTCAGCAAACATTTCACCGTTACTCAGGTTGCCGTTGTGGGGAATTGCCAGCACGTCGCCGCCTGTGGTGTCTTCGTAATTTTCCATCCATTTCCAAAGCAGTTCTGGATCGGTGCCATCTTCGGTAGTTTTGGGAACTAACTGTTTTGCCTTGTAACTGTTGTCGCGGAAGATCACGTTGCGGTGAAGGTTATTTCCTTTATCCAAGGAAGTCCATTCGTAAGCGATAACAGCAGTAAATTTGTGGGGATCGTTAAATTCTTCCGCCCAATTAACTTCGTCTTCCCAAGCAGTACGGTACTGTTGTGCAGTTTGGAGCATGCACCCTGGAATGGTGCCTTGAGAGAAAGCTGCGACAATCTCAACCTGTGCATCTGCTGCATCTTGGGGATCGCCGCTTGTGACCATATCGTGCCACTCGTCTATTTGAGCCTGGTCTTCTGGGGTATCACAATCTTCCGGTGGCTCATTGACAAACTGCAAATAAGAACCCAACTGGTCGGTGTGGTCCGTGACGGCCAAGAAGTCCAGGGGACGGGACAACTGGACTTGCTCTCCGCCATCCGTCAGCACTTCCTCGCCTCGGGCAAAGCGGTAGGAATCCTCGGGAGTCAGCAGGGTTCCAGCCGCACCCGCATCAAAAGAATACACGGTGTGCAGGTGAGTATCCCCCCAGAATACCTGCTGGGGATGGCTCGGCTGATACTCATCCGGTCGCCCTGCATAAGGGGAGTAGGGTATTTCTCCCGGAAGGGGTACAGGTCGGTTGAAATCTGGAAGATCGTATTCTCCAGGAGGCAAAGAAATTGCCAGGGCACTGTTAGAGGAAAATAGAATGTTCCCGATCAGAAAGCAAATACACAACCCTATGATAAATAGTTTGCGGATTTGCAAACGTGAAACTATTCGATTCATGTTGATGAACTCCTTTTGGAATTGTTTTTGATTGAATCATGGATGAGCCATTGACAGACTCAAAGAGCATGGTGCGTTACGACGGATTGGAAGCGATTGGAGCACAGCACCAGATTCGGGCCGTCTAACGCACCCTACGAAATTCAAGAATTACTTTGTTAAGCGAATAATCTCCTTAATTACTCGCTCCCAAAAGTCTTCATTACTCATATCTAAAGAGTCTAAAGCATCTTGGGGGAGCCCAGTATACAGGTCGAGTTCCTCTTCAAGGTCTGTCAACTCATAGTTGACATAGCCAATTTCATCATTGCGAGCTGCCAGAATCTGCCCGTTATTATTGAACAGCTGGGCAACAAACTCGCTGTCATCCTTCAGGTTGAAGCTGAGTTGATTGTCTGCTATCTGGTATTTCATGGGAGCTGCGGCTTCCAGTTCCCCAGTATGCAGGGGTGCAGAGCTGGCCGACTCGCCCAGGAACCAGGTGCCTTCATCTGTGCCCAATGTATCTTTGTCCAATTTATCGGCCAATTTATCGGGTTTGACCTCATAGTATTCGTAATCCTGAAAGAAACCGATAAATTCCTCGCCGGTGATGCGATTACTAATTTCCAGATTGTGGCCACGGATCAGGTCTTCAATCTCTTCGGTAGTCAGGGGTGGAATACCATTTTGTTCCAGCTGGTCAACAGTTAAGGCACCGACTTCACCAGCAGCTAGATACGCATCACTGGGAGTATACCAGATCGGGGAACTCCAGGCTCGCTCTTGGATTTCCGTGGGGGAAGACGGGACAATGCCCAGTTCGGCAGCATCCCTGGTGGAATAGCGGGGAGTGGGAATTTCTAAGGCCCGCAGATAGTAGAATGCTCGCACTGTGGGGTCAAAGTCCGGGTCTTGCCAAACCCCAGAGAGTTCGGGGCTACCAATATCGTTAGTATAGGTGGCGTTATAAACATCTACGGTGCTGCCGATGGGGGGCAGTTTGCCGGTTGTGGGATCGAGTTCGCGATCGCCTGCCCAGGCCACATCATAAATTTTCTCGTAGGTCAAGCCATCTTTGGTCCAGCCTTTGACTACTTGAATCCGATCGAGATTGCCACTGTTGGAATCCTTGGTTGCCCAAACAAAAAACTTGGGTGCTTTCTGCTCAAGAGCTGTGGGTAAATCCTTGCCCATGGGAACCCCAGTAGCATAAGCCTGGTCAACGGCATCCGGTTGCTGGTCCAAATCGTCTGGAAAGTCCCAACCACCGAAAAATCGCACCTGGGTGCGGGTGCCGCTGGTGCCAAAGGTTTCTTTACGAGCCAGACCATCATAAACGCACTCGCGGGTATTCTGATCTGCCCAAACCCCGGTCAATGCCCCTGGATTGAGATAGGGCAATTTTTCCCAACCGGGAATTTCACTAAACTGCCGCAGTGCGGGTGTAGCATCGGTATAGCCATGGGAACCGATATAGTCATCTTCTTCGGTATCTCCCGGGGAGCCGTTATGGTTGTCCGTTGCTCCTACAATACCAAACTTAAACGGGTTGCTTCCCAGCTTTTCTTCGTGCCGCAAGCCGTTCTTTAGGGCTTCCCGCAGATAACCGTAGCGCCCTCGCGTGCGTTCGCTAATTTCCATCAATTCAAAGTCTGCAAACTGATCCTCTGGGGCATAGGCAGGCAGGGTTTCCGAGGTGCCTTTGATTTGCATGATTTCAACTAATGGCTCGTACTTTGCCCGCATTTCGGCCCAGGCAGGATCGATTTCCTTGCCATCAAACTGTTCTGGCATGAACATCATGTTGGCGCTGGCATTGCCGTTGTGGGGAATAGCCAGAACAGTAGCGCCATTGTCCTCATACTGGCTGAGGTATTGCCACAATTCCTCGGGGGATTGGGTCTCGAAGGCACTGACAGGATCCTCAGGCAGAACGCTGGGCAGAACGTTGCCTTTATCGTCCGTGGGAACAGTATCCCGGAAAATCACGTTCCGATGCAGGTTCGCGCCGCCCGGGGCAGAAGACCATTCAAAGGCGTGCAACGTTGTGAATGTGCCGGGTTCGTAGTTATCTTCCGTTGCCTGTTGAATTTTCTTCCAGGCGTTTTTCCGGGCTTCCTCTGCAATGGGGCCAGCTCCATAATATTTGGTGTGTTGTGGGTCATCACCACGAGTGGCTCCCTGAACTACCTTGACAAAGACTAGGGCTGACAGCGTCTCAGACTCGGGCTTGTTCCGAATCGCAATGGCATAGGGATTGTAGTATTTCTTTGGACCATATTCGGGATTGAGGGCCATTTCCATTTCCCCCAGGAACTCGGCATGGTCAGTTACAGCTGCAAAATCCAGGGGCACTTTGTGCTGGGTGATGCCACCTGGAACCTCGTTGGGTTCTCCCTTAGCAAACTTATAGGCTGCATCGGGGTCATTGCGCATAAAGCCCATGTAAGCATCCAGGGAATAGGTGGTATGGGTGTGCAGATCCCCAAACAAAGCCTGACGTTGGGCAGGATCACTCAGGCTTTCACCATCACAGGAAATCTCCCCAGTCAAATCTACAGCTGGTTCTAGAGTAACCGCTTGTGCGGTAGTCCCGAAGGAAACAAACAACAACATGGTCATCAGACCAATGATGAGTCGTTTTCCGAAACCTTTTATCTTTCGTAACATCAATAGCCTCCTTATTAGGCTAAGATAGTTTTTTTGTTGGGATCGCTTTGGATTAAAAAACGATCACTCGGTTGCTGGACTTACACTCAATCAATACATTGTTGACATCGCTAACCTTGTAATTGTGAGATGCCAGGATATTTTCCGACAGAGGGTTTGGGTAAGATTTATGGTTTTTGCGATCGCTAAGTGATCAACTCACCCCCAAAACGCTGCCACCCGCTGGAAACACCAGAACGAGGCCAGAATGCCAATACTATAGGTGGGAACCCATCCCAACCAGCGGGGATAGTTCTCTGAACCAAACCGTTTCAGGCTCTCCATCACAGCAACAACTACTAGCACAAAGGCCAGTTGTCCTAATTCCACCCCAACATTGAAAAACAACAGAGCTGGGGGAATGTCTTGGGGGGGTAATCCCACCTCTGCCAAGGCTCCGGCAAAGCCAAAGCCGTGCAACAGCCCAAAGGTCAGAGCCACTAGCCAGGGATATTGCTCAGTCAATCCTGGTTTACCCTGGCGGCTGTGGGCCAGCTCCGAAGCTAAGAACAAAATGCTCAGGGCAATCACAGCTTCCACTGGGGCTTGGGGCACATTCACAAGACCTAAGGTAGCTGCACCCAGGGTAATGCTGTGGGCTAGGGTAAAGGCGGTAATGGTCTTGACCAGACGCCAGGATGGCCCGACTATTAAGACTAGGCCTAAGACAAACAGCAAGTGGTCGATGCCGCTGAAAATGTGCTCGACCCCAAGTTTGAGGTAGGTCTGGCCCACTGCAAACACAGTGGTTTTTTCTGGGATAACGAAGGTCTCTTCGCCAGTGGGCACCATGGTGGTTTGGGAGTGCCCATCGGCCCATTCCACCCGCAATAGCACTTCCAGAGAGCTTTGGAGCAGTCCCGGAAACGCAATGGTTTCTTCAGCCAAGCCCTTTTTACCGCAATCCAATGTCCAGCGGGTGACACGGGTGGTGGGAGTAGCCATTACTTTAGGCACGGTCACCCCAGTGCAGTGGCTGGGAAAGACCGGGCTAATGGTCATGGGACTACTCAGCCCTTCATCCCCAAAACTCATGGCTGATGGGGTTTTCCAGACCACGTCCACCTGGCCAGAGGGTTGCTCTCGTAGTTCCAGGTAGGCCGTTTGAAAGCCGTGGGCCTGGGCGGGGGCGGGATGGCATCCCAGGCCCAGGCAAACCAACAGAGCAATACAAATCCATTTCCCTCTGAAGACGAGCCACTGAAAAAAGTTGAGTGGGGAATTGTAACCCTTGCTCCCTTCTGGTTGCCAGAAGGCTTGGGCTATCGGTATCGGGATAAATCCCTTCTGCCCTCTGACTTCTGCCTTCTGCCCTCTGACTTCTGCCTTCTGCCCTCTGACTTCTGACTTCTGACTTCTGACTTCTGACTTCTGCCTTTCTTTGTTCATCCCTGCTCCTCCTGAATAGCTTGGTTGAGGGCATCCTGGTCTATGGAAACCGTGTAGCGATCGCGTAACTGTTGATAGAACTGCTCGTCCAGCTGTTGGCGCTGGTCTCTCATCCAGTCCCGACGGACATCCCTTTTGACCTCTGCCAAAGTAGCGTTATGACCCGGTTCAATGTCGCTAACGTAAACCAGATGACTGCCATAAGCGGAATGGAACGGGCCTTGCCAGCCCTTTTCAGTAACCCCAGCCATCTCCTGGGCAAAGGTGCCACCAAAGGTGTTGCTTAGGGTCTGAGCTGAGGCTAGATTATAGGTTATGGGCAACATGGAGCGGTCCCCTAGCTTCTGGAACCGTTCCAGGTTCGGGTTGGCTTGCAACTGATTCAGAAGATCCTGGGCTTCGGCATCAGTGCGATCGCGCCGCATTTCCCGGCTGAAGTAAATCTGTCCAAAGCTAAACTTGCCCGGTATCGCGTAGCGCTCAGCATGCTCCCCTAAATAGGCTTGCAACACTTCATCGGAGGGTTCCCGCAGAGCCGACACATCTTCGACCAAGAACTGCATCTTTTGAACCACCCGTCGCCGCACAATCAGGTCGTTTTGATCTAACCCCAATGCCAGGGCTTCCTGATACAGTACTTCATCGCGAACGTAGTTATCCACAAGGCTTTCCAGCTCTTGGGGCAACGGCTCTCGTCCCCACTGCCGCTGCCAGGTTGTTTTCAAAGACTCAATGGTGCCAGCAGACACCTCAATTTGCTTGGGAGAATCCGATGTGATAGTTGGACCACCAACCCAAAAATATAGCCCAAACAGCAGGGCACCCAAAACCAGGAAATGCAGCAATGGTTCCCGCAAAATCCGAATTAGTGGCTTGGGTCGATCCTCCCTCTTAACCGGGATTTCAGACAGTGAAGTTTCTTGATGAATCAGTGTTGTTGCTGTTTCCTGCATGGCAATTATAACGGTGTTCAATTAGGTGAGGTACATTTTTTTGGGTTTTAGGGAACAGGGAACAGGGAACAGGGAACAGGGAGCAGGGATTAGGCGTAGGGATTAGGCGTAGGGTGCGTTAGGGAAGGGCTCGCCATGATTTTAACGGTCGGCCCTTGTTGAGATAGCCCTTCCCGTAACGCACCACTGAGTCAAACAATCTTCTCAATGATTGGTGAAATCTTTTATTGCCTATTACCTATTACCTATTACCTATTCCCTCGTTTGAGTAAAAGGTACAGCTCGAACCACTATCAAACCTAGATAGGGCAGCTGGGCTTTCAGTTGCTGCTCAACAGTATTAGTAATTCCTTGGGTCTGCTGAAGAGATAGAGTCGGTGGTAGCATGATGTCCATCTCGACATGGAGCCGATGCCCCAGCCAGCGGGGTCGAAGGTTTGCGATCGCGTCAGCTTCTACTTCAGGCACATGATTGATGGCATGCTGGAGGGATTCTAGCACCTCTGGTTCCACCCCATCCAGCAAGCGACTAAAAATAGTCTGCCCCGACTCCCAGACAATTTTTAGTAACACTGCTGTGATCACTAAACCAATCACGGGATCGGCCCAGGAATAGCCCAGGGCAACCCCCACAGCGCTGACCAACACTGCCAGACTGACTAGACCATCAGCCATAGCGTGATACCCATCAGCAATCAGGGCAGCGCTATTGATTTCCCGGCCAACCCGAATCCGGAAAAGAGCCACAACTTCGTTGCCAATAAAGCCCACGATGGCCGCAATTGCCAGGGCTCCCAAATGATGGAGGGGCTGAGGATGGTAAAATCGCTCCACAGACTCATAGGCGGTAATCACGGCACTCAACAGCACAATCACCACAATCATCACCCCGGCCAAGTCTTCCAATCGAGCAAAGCCATAGGAAAATCTTGCTGTTGGCTTGCGTCGTGATACTAGAAACGCCACCCCCAAGGGCACAGCAGTCATAGCATCCCCCACGTTGTGAATTAGATCGGCCAGGAGAGCGACACTGCCAGAGAGCCAGAACACCACTGCCTGCAAAATTGCAGTGATTACCAAGCCCACCAGAGACCATTTTACCGCCCAGATGCCCCGAGCAGAACTAGCAATTTCGGGGTCGATCACCCCATGGCTGTGGCTATGATCACCATGGTGGTGATGGTGGTGATGGTGGTGATCTTCCACCTCTGCTTTTGGGAGTTGAGGGATATCATCGGTGGGGATAGACGTAGAAATTTGTGTCATAGTACTTCTCGAGACTGGACATCCATCTGAGGATATGGATGGTAAGGGGGTTTTAGCACCAAAAGGCAAATTGTGAATAGGAAGGTTTGGGGTTATGTTACCAGGAAGACCCAGGAAAGATTTGGGATAGAATGCCGAAGCAATAGCAAACAATGAGCACCTATCTCTAATTGCTAACTATTGAATTCAACAGTCACTTTCTGATTCGAGTAACCTCCTGAATTATTCTGTCCCAAAAATCTTCATTACTGATATCTAATTCAGATCCTGTCTGGGCTTGATCGATTTCTTCTCCAGACACTGTTCCGAAATCCTCTTTACTGATATCTAATTCAGATGCTATCTGGGCTTGATCGATTTCTTCTCCAAATACTGTTACAAAATCCTCTTGCATACTGATAACTGTCCAACCACGCTCATTGGCCACATCAAAAGGATTAGTATCATCCCCTGGTCTTGTATCGTATGGACAGTCAATGTCAGGGTTATCAGCAGCATAGGGGCATTCACGGGTATCATTATGGTGAAGCAGCATCATTAAAGCTGGACCTTGGTCATCATCAGTGTAGTCAAGCATTTGTAAATCACCACTGGAATTACCAACCGCCATAATTGGTTTTTTGCCAATGTAGCGGTCAATCCCCACTGGTTTACCTGCTTTATCGTTAAAGGGTTGCACCAGTTCTCGCTTCTTGAGCAAGACATAAGTTCCATCCTCTTCTGGGTCAATATACTCGGTTTGGGTGGTACTACCAATGATGTTTTCAGGGGGAATACCGTAGGCATCTTCGGCAAAGGAGCGAATGAAATCTGTTCCACCCCCAGAGCAAATATAGACATTGAAATCATTACTTTGGAGATAATTGACCAGTTCAACCATGGGCTGGAAGGTCAGCTGGATGTATGGAAAGCCAAGGTATGGATGATTTTGTGTATCCAGAAATTCCCTAGCTTCCTGTTTATAATCTTCCGGTGTCATTTCCGGTAATTCGAGATCTGCTAGGACGACTTCCTTTTCAGTTAAAAAACCAAGTGTTTTAAGATCTGACAATCCATTGCCTAGCCTATATTTTATAAATTCCCCCTGAATAAGGGGTTTTTCAGTCCACAGGGTTCCATCATTATCAATCGTGACAATGCGTCCGCTCGGAGGAACGTAATTACAACTGTTAGGATTGGTAACCTCTTCCACAAAGTTAACAATCGTGTCTTTAGTCGTACCCTCATTCCAAGACACTAAAGGGTCATAGTCCGCAGCAGCGGGGGGACATGCTACAAAGCCTCCTAGGCAAAAGACTGATAACAGAATTGAGAAGAAAACTAAAAAGGTTCTTTTTTTCATGATGTAAGAGTACTGTATTGGCTGAATTACTTTGTGCCAACCAAAGACATCGTTACTCAGGTAAATTATCTTGTTGATAGAAGCGAAACTTTAAGCATTCAGCATTCAGCATTCAGCTTAAGCGCTACGCGCACGCTACGCGAACAGCTATCAGCGTTCAGCTATCAGCTATCAGGTAATTTGTTAGGTCACAGCGTCGTTCGCACAGCGTGGCCAAAGGCCAAAGCCTGTGCCATGATCCTTGAGGTGCTTATCCCTTATGGGCACGCTACGATACTTTTGAATAAAATAAGCTGTTCCCGTAGGGTGAGCCTTGGCCGTTGGCCACGCTACGCGAATAGCTTACGACTGACGGCTGACGGCTGAATGCTGACGGCTGTTCGCTTAGCGTGCGCGTAGCGCATATGCTGACGCGAAACCCAACATTACAAAGCCTGGTTGTTAGGTTTCGCTTTTGGAGGAAGAAGTAACGAAACTCTCAGAGTTTGAGACCGCTTACTCCAACAGACAAGGGGCTAAAATCCACAAAGATATGCCCTTTTACCCCTTATTGAGTGGAGTATTTGTCCATATCCTCAACAATTTGGTCAATGATTTCGTTAGGATTTAAACCAAAGGGAGGTTGACTGGGCGGATACTCTTCAAAGGTATTCAGGAACTGCTGAACCAGACCTATTGCTGGCAGCATCAAGTAATTCCGGCGAGACCACCATTCATTGTAGTTATTGGAATCGGTATCCGCACGCTCGTAGGGATCCCGACGCAAGTTAAACAGCTTCGGAGCCCGCAGTTCCACAAACGGTTCCCGCCAGACATCAAAATAGTGAGCTCGTTGTTCCGAAAAGACTATTTTCCAATCCCCAATGCGAACCCCTGGCAGCTGACCTTCATCATTGAAGTAGATGAAGCCCGGACGCTCTCCTTGCTGGTTATCGGGATCCGTCAAATAGGGCAACTGATTGAAGCCATCGAGATGGGTACCGCAAAGATTGGTGGATTCATCCGTACAATCTTGCTTCAAGGTGTCTTTGAGGTCATCCACACCAACAGCTGCCATCAGGGTTGGCACCCAATCCAAGTGAGAGAAAATCTCATGGGATACGGTTCCAGCGGGGATATGATCAGGCCAGCGTACCAGTGCTGGGACGCGGTAGCCGCCTTCCCAGTTGGTGTTCTTCTCACCCCGGAACGGGGTCAGACCGCCATCGGGCCATTGGTTGTAATGGGGACCGTTGTCCGTTGTATAGATGACAATCGTATTGTCTTCAATGCCCTTGTCTTTCAGGAAGTCGAGCAATTGCCCCACATGGCCATCGTGTTCCACCATGCCATCGTTATAGAAGCCCTGACCGCTGATGCCCTTAACCTCGTCTTTGATGTGGGTATAGAAATGCATCCGGGTGGAGTTAAACCAAGCAAAAAAGGGCTTGTCTTCTGACACGGCTTCGTCGATGAATTGCTTCGTCCGCTCCAGGAATTCCTCATCGACAATTTTCATACGCTCAACGTCGAGCGGTCCGGTATCCGTACATGACTGATAGCCCAACTCGCCAAAGCGTTTTGAATAGTCTGGATCTCCAATAATCGGTACGTCGTGGTATTCACCAGGCGTTGCTTTGCAATCAAGAACCCCGCGAGGACCAACATTATGGGCATACCAGCCATCTCGTCCGCCGGGATAGTCCACATTATCCGGCTCTTCTTCTGCATTTAAGTGATAGAGGTTGCCAAAGAACTCGTCAAAGCCATGGACTGTGGGCAGAAACTGGTTCATATCCCCCAGGTGGTTTTTGCCAAACTGTCCGGATGTGTAACCCAAGGGCTTCAGCATTTCTGCCAAGGTGGGGTCTTCGTCCTGGATGCCATAGGGTGCTCCTGGGAAACCGACTTTCAGCAAGCCAGTCCGCAAACCACTTTGGCCAGTGATAAAAGCTGCCCGACCGGCGGTACAGCTTTGCTCAGCGTAGTAGTCCGTAAACAGCATGCCCTCATTGGCAATGCGATCGATGTTGGGCGTGTCGTAACCGACAATGCCCTTTTCATAAGCACTGACATTAGTCCAACCAATGTCATCTCCCATGATCACCAGGATGTTGGGCTGGCCTTCTGTGTCGGCAAGTGCGATTCCCTGGTTAGTCACTGGGAGGAAACCAACTAGAGTGAAGGTGATCGTTAGTAGGATCGCCATCACCCCATTGAATAATCGCTTCCCCATCTGGGCATTGTCATGACTGCCCTTGGAGCGATTAGCTCTCAAATATTTCATTAAGGCTACCGTTATATCAAACGTTTAAACTTTTGTGTTGCAAGTTTTATGCACCCGTTTGTTAGTATCTCACA
>NZ_JAAHHE010000182.1:9462-12885 GCF_010692525.1 Moorena sp. SIO3B2 | reverse complement strand
AATTCTACATTCTTATCTTGATTCAGCAATGCGCAATCACTTAGTAAAGCACTGCACTTGGTCCTTCAGAAATACCAGTCTTGGGTACTTCTTCGTCTCCAACCCATTCAGAACCATCAAACACATTACACCACATCCATCCACTGTCATCTCGCCCTTGATGTAACAGGTAAATTTGGTCATTATATACGACTGCTGATGGTCCAGCAGTTATCCCAGTTTTATGTATCTTGTGATCTCCAGCCCACTCATTGCCATCGAAGATATTACACCAGACCCAACCGTTATCACCTCTGCCCTCGTGAAACACGTATATTTGACCGTTGTAGACTAATGCATCTGGATCATCGGTTAAACCTGTGCCCCGTACCTCTTTATCTCCAGCCCACTCATTGCCATCAAAAACGTTATACCAGAGCCAGCCACTATCTCCTCGTCCTTGGTGGAACACATAGAGGAGGTCATTGTATACTACTGCTGATGGACTAGAGGTAATTCCGGTCTTAGGAACTTCTTGATCTCCAGCCCACTCATTGCCATCAAAAACGTTATACCAGAGCCAACCACTATCTCCTCGTCCTTGGTGGAATACATAGAGAAGGTCGTTGTATACTACTGCTGATGGGCCAGCAGTTATACCAGTATTACCAATTTCTTGATCTCCAGCCCAGTCATTGCCATCAAAAACGTTATACCAGAGCCAACCACTATCTCCCCGTCCTTGGTGGAACACATAGAGAAGGTCATTGTATACTACTGCTGATGGATCTCCTGTCATCCCAGTTTTAGGAACTTGTTGGTCTCCAACCCATTCATTGCCATCAAAAACGTTATACCAGAGCCAGCCACTATCTCCTCGCCCCTGATGAAATACGTAGATGTTGCTCATTGTTAGTTCCCTAATTTGTCTCTAGTTAATCATAGTAATACTACCTAGGGGGGTGACATGTTTTTTGGGTAATAATTTCAGGCTATAAGTTACAAAAAGATACATTCTGTTAGGCTAAAGGGGGGTAAGGATAGGAGGGTTTATTTACCGGAAAGTGCGTTCGCGGAGCGGCTCTGAAGAGCATCGCTTTTGTAAATGATTGGTTGACCACAAGAGGTAACCAACCAGGGGCGCTGTTGTGCCCAATACTCAAAGGGGGGCAGATACAGTACAGAAAAATGACCCCCCAGGCAGTATTGTTGATTTTGCAGAAGCGGGCTAAACAGGCTGGGGTCGAGTCCTTTAGTCCCCATGATTTTCCCAGGACCTTTTGCTCTGATTTGCTTGATGCTGGGATTGATATTGTGACGGTACAAAAGTTAGCTGGCCATGCTTCCCCTGTGACTACCGCTAAGTATGATAGACGGGGTGAGGAGGTTAAGCGTAGGGCGGTGCAGAAGTTGGGATTTTAGGAGGGGGGTTTTTGGTTTGAGTGCTGGATGAATGGAAAATCAGCCGCTAAAGCCTAAAATTCAGCCTGTTACCGCAGTTTTGGGAGAGACAGGAAATTAGCCTTCGCCTAGCTTTTGGAAATCATGATTTGTTTGAAATCCTTGCTGGATACAGCTATCGTTTTGTTCAATATTATTAGTTGACTAACACGAAATCAGTACGGATATTCAGCATCGATGCGGACTGGATGGGATTGTGTTTATAAATAGCTGACTGTTATTTTAATCCCGTTAACGGTTCTTACCGGAGCTTTAAGCTCACATATTATTTCCATGGGAATTGGTAGCGTTATCGTAAATGGCTTTTTCGATGCCCCTTAGTTGAGCGCTAAATGCTGACATAATTGCTAGATTCGTCTTAACTAGGTTTTATCTTCAACTGGCTTAGAAAGCTCACATTCTACTGTTATTTTAAGATTACTTTTAGCCGTCCCCTTGGTGACATAAGGAATCCCCGCCTCTCCCCCTAATTCAATCCCAAATTCTAAGGTAACTTTTTTAACGTTAGGTATTGGCTTTTTCTTGAAGGCATTTAAGCCAATAATGGTGTAAGCCCGGATTGTACCTTCAATGATTTGAGCGTGCTGTATTATTTGCTGTCGTAGCCTTTCAGGGGAACTCATGCCCTTGTCAGTAAGGGCTTCTTCTTCCTCTTCCTCTTCGTCTTGGTTATCTGGGCTGCTTACCGTAGGAATGTCTAAATCTTCTGTAGCTTCAACATAAATAATTGTGCCATCCTCTAGCTGAATTGGCGTTAATTGTGTCATAGTATAATATTTACTAAACTATTTACCGGCAAGACTGATAACATAATTGTATTCCTCTTAATCACCTATTTATCTAAAGAAAGCTGGTTTTTATGAGTCGGAATGCCTTAGTAATAGGAATTAGTACCTACAGCTATGAACGCCTCAATAATTTAACGGCACCTGGGCGGGATGCAGAAGCTGTAGCCCAATTACTAGAGAAGTATGGAGACTTTAAAGTAACGCGACTCCCGGCGGTTAAGGATAAACATAATAATACCATTCGCGTTGGTAAAAAAACCAAAGTCACTCTGACTCAGTTAGAAGATGCCATAGTACAATTGTTCAAACCAAATGGGAAACCCCCAGATACAGCACTACTCTATTTTTCTGGGCATGGTTTACGAAAAAGCAAAGGCATACAAGAAGGGTTTTTGGCAACTAGTGATGTTAACCCAGACATGGGTTCTTGGGGTTTATCCTTACAATGGCTACGGCGACTGTTACAAGACAGTGAAGTAAGGCAGCAGATTATTATTTTAGATTGCTGTTATGCCGGGGAAGTGCTAAATGTAGCAGAAGCAGACCCCGGAGAGCGGGGTAAAGGCAGAGACCGGTGTTTTATTGCTGCTTCTCGTGCCTTTGAACTCGCCTATGAGGAAATTGGTAGTAATCATAGTGTTCTCACCTCAGCACTGATCCTAGGATTGGAACCAAGCCAAGAGCGATGGGTAACTAACTATACCTTAGTTGATTTACTAACTCAACAACGGAATGCTTTTCCCCAGCGTCCTATTTTTAGTAATTCTGGTGAACCGATTAATCTGACTCGCAGGTGGACAGCAGCAACAAAACAGTCAGCTGCATCAGCAAAAAGTATCTGTCCTTATAAGGGTTTGGCTTATTTTGATTGTACGGAAGAAGATGCCAGGTATTTCTACGGTCGTACTGCCTTAACAGACCAATTGTTGGAAAAGGTGCGTATTGGTAATTTTCTCGCTGTCTTGGGAGCGTCTGGTAGTGGGAAATCTAGTGTAGTTAGGGCAGGATTGTTGTATCAGTTACAACTGGGACGGAGGTTATCGGGTAGTGAAAGTAGGCAGATAAAAATCCTTCAGCCCGGTGAACACCCCCTCAATTCTTTAGCACTAACCTTTGTAGATTCTGGGTTATCTGATATCGAACGGGCAAATCAATTAGCTCAAGCCGAGGATTTGATCCAAAAGGGTTCTGAAGG
>NZ_JAAHHE010000182.1:4835-8743 GCF_010692525.1 Moorena sp. SIO3B2 | reverse complement strand
CAAAGACAGTAGCAGTGGTGGATGTGGCTCATGAAGCCTTGATTCGTCATTGGAGTCTGTTGCGGAGTTGGATAAGTGAAAACCGGGATGGGATGAGAATAGCCCGTAAGATTGAGGCGGCGGCTGAAGAGTGGAAAAGGGAAGTAAAATTGCCGGATTATCTGCTTACGGGTGCAAAATTGACGGAAGCGGAGAATTATTTGGAGGATTATTTTGAATTAGGTTTGCTTTCTGTGTTGGGTAAGGAGTTTATTGGTCACAGTATTCAGCAGCGTAATAGAAATAAATGGGTAAGGGTTGGGTTATTTGCTTTTGTTATAGGTGTGGTAGCAATAAGCTTAATTGTATCGATTTATTTTGGTTTAAAATTTCGTAAACAGGCAATTAATGCAAAATTACAAGCAGAAGCTACCAAGATTAAGTATTCTCTATCAGTCAAACCAACCACAGAAGAATTGATAAAAGCTATTGAAACAACAGCTGATAGTCTATCTGAGAAAAAAAACTTAAAACCAACAGTAATTAATGAAGTTAATTATAGCTTATTGGCAGCTTTAGATAAGGTTAGAGAAAGGAATCTTTTACAAGGTCATACAAGTTCTGTCAGAGATATCGCTTTTAGTCCAGATGGCAATAAGATCCTCAGTGGCAGTAGGGACAGAACAGTGCGTTTGTGGGACACAGAAAGCGGTAAACTAATCCATACATTAGAAGGTCATACAAGTTCTGTCAGAGATATCGCTTTTAGTCCAGATGGCAATAAGATCCTCAGTGGCAGTAGGGACAGAACAGTGCGTTTGTGGGACACAGAAAGCGGTAAACTAATCCATACATTAGAAGGTCATACAAGTACTGTCAATGCGATCGCTTTTAGTCTAGATGGCAATAAGATCCTCAGTGGCAGTAGGGACAGAACAGTGCGTTTGTGGGACACAGAAAGCGGTAAACTAATCCATACATTAGAAGGTCATAAAGATTCTGTCAATGCGATCGCTTTTAGTTCAGATGGCAATAAGATCCTCAGTGGCAGTAGAGACAAAACAGTGCGTTTGTGGGACACAGAAACCGGCAAACTAATCCATACATTAGAAGGTCATACAAGTTCTGTCAGAGATATCGTTTTTAGTCCAGATGGCAATAAGATCCTCAGTGGCAGTAGGGACAAAACAGTGCGTTTGTGGGACACAGAAACTGGTAAAATAATCCATACATTAGAAGGTCATACTAGTACTGTCAGAGATATCGCTTTTAGCCGAGATGGCAATAAGATTATCAGTGGCAGTTTGGACAACAGAGTGCATTTGTGGGACACAGACACCGGTAAACTAATCCATACATTAGAAGGTCATAAAGATTCTGTATATGCGATCGCTTTTAGTCGAGATGGCAATAAGATTATCAGTGGCAGTAGGGACAACACAGTGCGTTTGTGGGACACAGAAACTGGTAAACTAATCCATACATTAGAAGGTCATGAAGATTCTGTATATGCGATCGCTTTTAGTCGAGATGGCAATAAGATTATCAGTGGCAGTTTGGACAACAGAGTGCGTTTGTGGGACACAGACACCGGTAAACTAATCCATACATTAGAAGGTCATACTAGTTATGTCACAGATATCGCTTTTAGCCCAGATGGCAAACAGATTCTCAGTGGCAGTAATGACAACACAGTGCGTTTGTGGGACACAGACACCGGTAAACTAATCCATACATTAGAAGGTCATAAAGATTCTGTCGATGCGATCGCTTTTAGTCCAGATGGCAATAAGATCCTCAGTGGCAGTAGAGACAAAACAGTGCGTTTGTGGGACACAGAAACCGGTCAAATAATCCATACATTAGAAGGTCATACACGTTCTGTCTTAGATATCGCCTTTAGCCAAGATGGCAATAAGATACTCAGTGGCAGTTGGGACAAAACAGTGCGTTGGTGGGACACAGAAACCGGTAAACTAATCCATACATTAGAAGGTCATAAAGATTCTGTCAGTGCGATCGCTTTTAGTCCAGATGGCAAACAGATTATCAGTGGTAGTGGCGACGGCACAGTGCGGTTGTGGGATACAGAAACCGGTAAACTAATCCATACATTAGAAGGTCATAAAGATTCTGTCGATGCGATCGCTTTTAGTCCAAATGGCAATAAGATACTCAGTGGTAGTGACGACGGCACAGTGCGGTTGTGGGATACAGAAACCGGTCAAATAATCCATACATTAGAAGGTCATACAAGTACTGTCTATACGATCGCCTTTAGCCAAGATGGCAATAAGATACTCAGTGGCAGTTGGGACAACACAGTGCGTTTGTGGAACACAGAAACCGGTAAACTAATCCATACATTAGAAGGTCATACACGTTCTGTCTTAGATATCGCCTTTAGCCAAGATGGCAATAAGATACTCAGTGGCAGTTGGGACAACACAGTGCGTTGGTGGGACACCGAATCCGGTCAATTGCTCCATACATTAGAAGGTCATACAGCTGATGTCAATGCGATCGCTTTTAGTCCAGATGGCAAACAGATTATCAGTGGCAGTGGCGACGGAACAGTGCGTTTGTGGCGGGGTGGAAATTGGAAAGATTGGTTAAAAGAGGGATGTGATCAGCTGCAATTTCATCCTTACCTCGTTGCGCCTCACCATAATCAAGATAATAAAGAAGATAATAAAGCAGGAGAAGCCTGTCTCAAGTATGCCGATTGGGAAGATAAAACCAAAGCAGAATTTCTGGTGAGACAAGGTAGGGCTTTTGTTTTACAAAAAGAGCCAAATGTCAAGGCTGCTGTTAAAAAATTTAAAAAAGCGCAAAAACACAATCCTGATATCGACCTCAACCCATTCACAGAGGAAATAGATAAAGACCCAAAAACATTAGCGCAACAGTTAGCTTCAGAATGAAAATAATCAATTTACAGTATTGATAAGGCTCGTAACTGGGGTTACCGGAACTTAAAGATTCTTCCAAATTCTGATCGAATGAAAATGAGGTAAATGGGTGGTGCGAAGCTTCATCATGTGCATTCCCTGGATATCGGTTGATCAAGTCTCGAAACCCCTATAATCTCCTACAACTTTACTCGCAATAAAGTTAATTTGTTAATATTGACCTGGTTTGTTTATCAATAAGCCACGGCTTATTGATTCTTACCCTTACCCTGGGGAGCAGGAAAATAATCCTGTATACCTTATGGTTAATGATGTAGAGCAATTTGAAATTAATGGCCTTGCGGGAAATGATACTTTAACTGTTAATGATTTATCAGGTACCGATGCACAACTGGTAGTCTTTGATGGTGGTGAAGGTGATGATTCTCTCGACGGAAGTAAGGCAGTATTACCGTTAGTAGCTATTGGTGGTAATGGTAATGACACCCTAATTGGAGGTGCTGGTGATGATCTGCTAAGGGGTGATGCTGGCAATGACTACTTAGTTGGTGGAGATGGTGATGACAACCTACTTGGAGATGCCGGAGATGATACTCTGATTGGTGGTAATGGCAATGACAACCTAGTTGGTGGAGGAGGTGATGATACACTAATTAGTGGCGTAGGTAATACTACCTTTGTTCTTGATGCTGGTTCAGCCTTTAATTCTAGCAATTTCGGTACTACTACTATTGTCAACTTTGATGCTAGTAAGGACAAAATTCGTCTGGAACAAAGCACTTTCACCGCTCTCACTAGTACTGGAAGTGGTGGATTAGATGAGAGTCAATGGGCAGTTGTTTCTGGTGATGCTGAGGTTGACAGTAGTGATGCTTTGATTGTCTACAATAGCACAACTGGAAGTCTATTCTACAATCAAAATGGTAGTGAAACTGGTCTTGGAAACGGTGCCCTATTTGCTACATTTGAAACTTCTGGCACTTCTGGCACTACCACGTTTTCCAGTAGTAATCCTTC
>NZ_JAAHHE010000182.1:0-4042 GCF_010692525.1 Moorena sp. SIO3B2 | reverse complement strand
CTCCTAACTCCTAACCTCCTAACCTCCTAACCTCCTAACCTCCTAACTCCTACCTCCTAACCTCCTAACCTCCTAACCTCCTAACCTCCTATCTCCTATCTCCTATTCCTCCTTCACAAACCTAACTTTTTGCACCCCTTCCATCATCTGTAAACCAAATTGAGCCGAGGTAAAGTTAGTTACATTTCCCCCACCATCGCTATTGAACCAAGTTTTCATATTTTCAGCAAATTCCACTAAGTTAATTAACCTGGTGTCAAAATTATTCCAGGGTACAGATATTTTGGAATCCACAATCAACTCACCATTGGCATTCCGTAAATCTTTGGTAATCTCTGTATCATCTACCCCAAAAGGATCTACCCCAGAGTGCATGGCTTCAGGTTTTTGGTGAATATCGACGGTTTTCACTTCCCCTTTGAAGATACAAATTAAGACATCTTTGGCTAATTTATCCATCCGTACTAGGGGTAACAGATTGCCCTCCGTCTCGTCAATGGAATCCGCATCCGCCACCGCTGTATCGTAGCCATCCACCAGTAAACCTGGCCATCCTGCCACCACTTGCGATCGCATGATAATTCCGGTAAGCTTTTGATCTGCACTGCGGGTTAAACTCCTATGATTAGAACGGGTTGCCCTATCTTCGGTCACATCTGCATCTGTTACTCGACCAATACTAAAAGCACCATCCTGTAAAGAGTCTACCCATAAAGGATCGACACAGAAAAAACGGATTGATTCTGAGGGGAGTAATTTTTCATCAGGAACTAAATAGTTAAAGGGAATACCTTGCAGTAATTCTAAGCTTTTAAACCAATTAAACACTGTTAAAGGAGCATCAATAAGTGATGTATCATGCTTAGGACTTAAGGGCAAGTGCAGAAAAATGTTCTCTAGTTGTTTCAGTTTTTGAGAACATACCCGTTTCCATTCATACAGTTTTGTGGCTACCCCTTGATTTTGCAGGGTTAACATCCGCCCTAATTGCCAAGCTGCTGCATAGGAAGTGTCAAAAAGTCCTAAATTAGAATCATATCTTAATAATTCATCGGCGGCTTTGGCAGGAAACTCATAGGTGTCGGAGTGGAAACCAGTGGCTAAAGGACTACGATACCAGGAAACTGTTTGACTTCCTTCCCGCAAGGAATGGGGAAAAGGAACATAACCCATGGCTAAAGATGCTTCTGCTGTGGCATTGGCATTAACCGGAAGTCTGGGAGTGCTGGGGGTACGATTGAGATTCTTGAGGATTTCAGTAAAGGTTTGTTTGGGATCTACACAAGAAAAACTCCAATTTGCCAAACTCACAAACCGGATCAGGTCTTCATCCCCCGCATCCTGGAAGTCAAAACTACCCTCATTTTTATAGCGTGCCTCCATGGAAACTAGGTGGACGTAACTAGTGCCATTGGGTTCGGGTAAACGGCTACACACAATCGTAGCAAATTCTTTTTCTTCCTCTACTTCATCTGCGGTAGTCTCACCGGGAACTTCTACCTCTAAGTCTTCTGCTTTGCGAATATGGGAAATATAGGCAAGGTCTGCTTTAGTAGGCAAAATATTGGCTAAATATTTCTTTTTGACATCGAATACTGTTGTGTTCTCCTCTGCTGTCTGTCCTACTCCATCTAATACATATTCAGGAAACTTACCTCCAGATGTCCTCCCTACTAATTCTCCCAGGGTAATAGTTTTCAGTTGGGGTTTATCATCCTCATTCTCAAAATCGGAATCTCGGAATAAGAGTAAAACTAACCAAGTGAAATTTTCATCCGTTGTGCCTGGAAAACGTTCCCAAGGCAGAGTGCTGCGATAAACCGTTATATGGGGTAAGACATTGGAATGATCTCCCAAGCTTTGTGGGGGAGGGAAAACTGCATAAATATCTTGGGGTTTGAGGGGTTCAAATCGTTCCCCAATTACGGAAAAGATTAACTCCTTGTTATAGGATATACCGTCAGGAATCCTGCTGTCTGTTTCTCTTTTGTCAGAGATAGATTGCTCAACTTTGATATGGTATTCGCCACTTTCAAGGGCTGGTTGATGGTACTGAATAAATTTTACTTGTTGTCCTTCGGTGGTTGTAGTCATGATTTTTTCCTTTAATGTTTGTAGTGGGGGAAGGAGATAAGGAGATTAGGAGTTAGGAGGGAAGGAGTTAGGAGAGAAGGAGGTAGAAGATAAGGAGTTTAGTAGGTTGGGTAGAACCATAGTGAAACCCAACAAATTCCTAAGATTAGATGCATCTCAGTTGTATTCATAAGAGCATGTTAAGGTTGGGTTGAGGCATGAAAAACCTACTGACTAAATTCTGTCTCCTTACTTCCTTAGAGGTTGTCTGAGAAGTTTCATTTGTTACATCCAAGCCCCCTAAATCCCCCAATTTTGGGGGACTTTTAGAAGCAAATTGACTCTTGTTCCCCCCAAAGTTGGGGGGCTAGGGGGGCAAAATTCAGTATAAAAAAACTTTTCAGATATCCTCTTCCCTCCTTACCTCCTAAATTCCTCATCCCCTCTAAGATTTGATGATGTAATTAATTGTCAAATAAGGTTGCAAGTTATTGTGAGGTTTAACTTCTGATTCGCCGTCTTTAGAGATCCCACCTGCTGAATTGATAGTAATATTAGTGTTGCTATTGTTAGTACCATACGTGGCTGATTGGCTAGCGTTACCAGTGCCAACGTGACCCATTGCTGTACCATCACGTACAGCTATGTTGTGAATATGCCCAGGATCGGTAACTTCGTGACTATGAGGAGGCATCTCCTCTGTAGTCAACTTGTGTGTCTCTTCCCCACCCATCTTTCCTAATGTGCTAAAAGTCCCATCATTTTTTCCTACTGGCACTCTTCCCTTTAGATTGGGAAGATTAAAGTTGTCTCCGTCGCCACCGTAGTTAGTTCCAATTACATCAAATAAGTCTTGATGTTCAGTTTGATTGAGACTAGCACCGTTGCAAATCAACCATCCTTCTGGTGCTGAACTTCCAGCATAGGGAACAATTGTTCCCACAGGAATTACATATCCGGTTTTATCTTTAATTCGCCCATTAACATCTAGAGAAGCATTTGTGAGCACCATCAATACTGTGCCACCGTCCCCTGGAGATAATTGATCATCACTATGAGTGCCTTTTTTATACCAAGCAAATTGAGTACCAGTTCGGAGGTAGGTGGTAGAATCTTGCACACCAATTCCATGTGCTTCTTGCCATAAATTGATCATTTGCCTTTTAGTGTCACCAAAATTCAAAGCACCTTTTTCGTGTTGAATATCACCAGGATCATCGAGACTAATACCATTTTTGACAGTAAGCAAACCATCTAATTTTTGCCTTGTACCCACACGCACTTTATCGTCAAAAGTGAGAGGTGCTTTTTCAATTTGACAGACAAATTGCCCATCCTTATACCCTGGTACATACTGATAATTTAAATAGAGGTTAGCCTCTCCTGTGGGGTGGGCGGTAACAATATTACCCAAATTGATTAACATGGTTTTCCTGGCTGCCAACACCACATCAGCATCTTGGGGGATAAAAGTCCACTGTAAACCTTGAACAACTCCATCTACTTGAATAGTTTCAATGTCCCCATTTTGTTGCCATTGCTCTCCTGGAATAGAGATGCTGATGTTATTAACTTGGTCTTGTGTGCCTAACGCCCAAGGTACATCTGCTGCTGTTCCCACTTCCAAAGTTACTACCAATTGAGAAGACAGATTAATATCTTCATCATAGTGGAAAGTAATATCGGGATCTGCAGCCGTGGGAAGATTTGTATTAGTGAGGCGCAATTGTAAACTGCTTGCTTCATCATAGGTATTTAGCACCTTATTACAATTGACAAAGCCTACATAGAGGGGAATATTTGATTTTCCGCTTGATTGAACCATTTCTAATGTTAGAGTAAAGTTTTCATCGTAATCACCACCTTCAGGGATTTTCACTGGGCTTGTTACCTCAATACCTCCCTGGTCAAATTCCCAACTGATATTGACATTAGTGGTAGTTGCTCTGTTTTGAAATCCTGAAATAAT
>NZ_JAAHHE010000181.1:0-12890 GCF_010692525.1 Moorena sp. SIO3B2 | reverse complement strand
ATTATATCCTGGAAACTGACACTGTAATCAGAGAAGCGTTTAAAGAAGATTTAGAGTTTTGTCTTCGAGAATTTACCGTTGAAGAGTCAGAGTATGCTATTTGTGAAACGATTATTTTTCCGCTCTTAAAAGAAGTATACAGACAGTATCGAGATAAATTTACGCTGTGGAGTCATAAACCAATAACCTATGATCAACAGCTTACTGGAATACCCGATTATATTTTAGCAAAGCGGTCTCCCCTTGGCAAACAAATCTTTGAAAATCCCTATTTTGTAGCTGTAGAAGCTAAAAGCGATGCAGCGCGGTCTTGGGGGTTCCCCCCATGAGCGACTGCATCAAGAAAGGATGATTTTATTAAGGGGTGGGGTCAATGTTTAGCAGAAATGGTGGCAATTCAAAAGCTTAATGACCAATCTGAGCAAACTATATTTGGAATTGTTTCTAATGGTCAAGTTTGGCAGTTTGGTAAACTCAAAGGTAATCTCTACACTAGAGAAATTAACAATTATACAATTTCTGATTTAGAGAGACTTTATTCAGCAATTAATTATGTATTCAGTCAATGTGAACTAGAACTTGAAACTCAGCAATAAGTAAGATAAAGAGCGACCAATTATCCCATAAGTTTTGAACATGCAACTCAGAACAGGGAACTCATAACAGGAATCTTCCCTATTCCCAGCCCGTAGCGCTATAACTAGCAACTTTCGTTACTATACGGTTTTGCGTTCGCGTAGGGTGGCTTACGGCCAATCCCATCAGCTGGCCCGTTCACAACTCCCATCTTCGAGATCAAGACTTCGACTTCCAACTCCAAGCCCAAGTAGGACATTTGCCATCACGGCGCTGGGTTGGGGGATTTGACTGGTGGCTTCATGCTGGTGCAGTAGCAAGGAAATTAGCGCAATGCAACATTCTTTAGAAATAGTTTATACAAAATTCTCTCTCTAGGGAAGATAGTATTATTTAACACATTCGATCAAGGTAGTTCACTATACTCTTGTCACCCTCATCTGCTTATCTGTTAATCTCCCACGGCAGTCATGACCTGCGTCCCCAGCGGGCTATGGCACAATTGGCTCAGTTGCTGCGAATTCGACTAGCCTTTGAGCAAGCTAAGGCTACAGAGACAATCTTACCGACAATCTCACCACAGGGCAGCAGTGGTGACGGTGATCTGTTAACAGCTAACGGTCTTTCCAGTCAACCTTTAGGTGCGACCCGTGGCGAATTTAATTCGCCAAGGTCAAGCGCACCTTTGGTAGGTACAGCAACTTTAGAACTAGCTGATTTACCCCTACATGAGCAAATTGTCCGATTTGCTCAGCTGGCTAAAGGTGCTGGCTGTCAGGAATTGAAACTATTGCCCCTATTTCTATTGCGGGGAGTACATGTCATGGAGGATATTCCTTGGCAAGTATCTCTAGCGCAACAGAAATTAGGTAGTGAAATGGTGATTCATCTACTGCCTCACTTGGGAGCTAATCCAGCTTTGGTGAGGCTGTTGAGAAATCAATGGGCAAAGCTAGATGGCGATGCCAAGATTTTGTTGTCCCATGGAACGAGCCGCCCTGGGGTTCAAGAAGAAACGGGGGCTGTAGCTAACCAGTTGGGGGCTGTGGCGGCCGACTGGTCAGTACAGCCGTCCCTTTGGGAGCAGGTCTCTATAATAGCAAACTCTGGAGCAAAAAGGATTGCCATTTTGGCATATTTTCTTTTTGAGGGAAGAATTACCGATGCGATCGCACAAATGTTACTGGAGATACAGCAGAAGTTCCCTCAAGTGCAGTTGAATCTCGGAAAACCAATTGGGGTGAGTGAGGCATTGGTTGATTTGATTATGGATGGGATTAGGTAGAAATGAACCACGAAGACATCAAGGACGCGAAGGTAGTGAGCAATCAATGTTTGGGTAAGGTGTATTTGGTTGGGGCAGGTCCTGGAGATCCCGGATTAATGACCTTGAAGGGAAAGGGGTTATTAGAATTTGCAGATGTGGTAGTTTATGATGCCCTAGTCAGTCCGCAAGTGTTGAAGATGATTAATCCCCAGGCGGAACAGATTAATGCCGGAAAGCGCAGGGGTCGTCATTCCATGTTGCAGCAACAGACAACTCAGCTGTTGATTGAAAAGGCCCACTCTCATGCCGTGGTGGTACGGCTGAAAGGGGGAGACCCCTTTGTGTTTGGTCGTGGTGGTGAGGAAATGGGGGATTTGATCGCGGCAGGGGTGCCAGTGGAGGTGGTACCAGGGATAACTTCAGGAATTGCAGCACCAGCGTATCTGGGAATTCCATTGACCCATCGGGATTATAGTTCTTCCGTCACCTTTGTAACAGGTCATGAGTCAGTGGGCAAATATCGACCTCAGGTGAATTGGAATGCGATCGCAAATGGCTCAGAAACCATTGTGATTTATATGGGAGTTCATAATCTGCCTCGGATTGTCACCGAATTGTGTGAAGCAGGATTAAATTCCCAGACACCAGTAGTGCTGATTCGCTGGGGCACACGACCTGACTCCGAACAGTTGGTTGGAACCTTAGAGACCATTGTGGCTCAGGTTGAGGAAACACAGTTTTCTGCTCCTGCGATCGCAGTCATTGGTAATGTGGTCAAGTTGCAACAGCTTGAAGGTTTTTCACCGTTGAAGGTTGAAGGCGGTTGAAGGTTAAGCGGTTGAACGTTAACTGGTTGGAGGTTGAAGGTTGAAGGTTTAAAGTTAACCGGTTTAAAGTTAACCGGTTCAAGCTTAGAACCTGTAACCTGTAAGCTGTAACTGGCTACCTGTAAGCTGTAACTGGCTACCTGTAACCTTGGCCTTTCGGCCACGCTACGGGAACAAACTCTAACCGAAGATATTGACATCTCCCCTGGTTGAAACACAGGGGATTCTAAAAGGTTGTTACAAGGCTGGTTGAAACCGAGCCTCTCCACTCCTTTTGCGATATGATTTTTTCAGGGACTTGAAAATGTCATATCGGTGTGGAACTGTCAAAAATTCCCTACCCACCTTGGCTAGGTTAAGACCTAGCTGTGTGGCTACTTTTCGGGCTATGTTTGCAGCACCGTTGCAGTCAGCATTTACTAGCCAGCCCTTAGAGGTTTTGTAAAGTCCTCGTCTCACTCGTTTTCCCGACGGTGTCCATCCTTTGGGTTTCTCGCCATGTTTTGGGAGGCTGTCGTCGTCAAGGTAAGACGCTTTACTGGTGTACGCTTCCTCGGTGATTGTTAACTTTATTCCATATTCAAAGGCAAGCTGTTTGAGTCTTTCAATTAACCTTTTTGTGGGGATAACTACGAAGTTTTGATTGCCCCGCTTACCCATATTTAATGAATTTTTCTGACCTTCATTCCACCCAATTATTAAGTTGCCAATCCGATCATTTAGACACCGATTAACAATAAATCGAGCAGCCTTGTTAATGGCATCCCGAATTTGGTTGTTGCGCTTCCGTTGAACTCGATCTAAGTTCGCATCCCAATAAAACTCGGGCTTCCCGGCTTTGTACTTAGCAACTAGCCTAGCATAACCCTGGTTCAAAGACTTGAGCTTTCGACCATCAATAATCAGACTTTTCCCATGGGTCGAAACACCAGTCAGCCAGTTATCACCGCCGTGATCAAAACTCCATGCCTGGGAATAGTCTAGGTTTGGATTCTTTTCTATCGGCTGCTTCCCATCATCGATCACCCAATCGATCCAGAGTTGTCCTAGGTACGGACGGACAGTCACTTCTTTAACCCAATCTGGATCTATAAAGTCTGGTGGCTCTAAGGCAATTTCAGTAAGTAACTCTGCTTTAGACTCTTTGCTAATCGGAGGGTAAAACAAGCCATTTTTATACTTAAGCGGCTGACGAGGAAAAGTGACAGGTGCTAGCCCACCTTTCTTGCGGTACCTGAGTAATTTAGGTTTATCAACTTGACCTTTATAATAGAGACCGACCAACTGGTTGTAACTAGCAATTGATTCGGCTACAGTTTTGAGACTTTGCTGAGCTGATTGAGCCGCCATTGCCTTGTAGTGAGGATTGCTTTTCAGCTCCTTACATAACTCTGGGTACTTAAGTGCGCACTTATAGGTCTTCCAGCCGTATCTTAACTCATCACCGCGCCAATAAGTAGTGAAAGCCTCGGGTTGCTGCTCTAGCCAACTATAATGCTTTTGCTTGGAGTAATATACAGCACAATTCCATAGGCTGTTAGCTTGTTCGCATTGAAACAACCAAAAAGCCTTTTCTTCCTCTAAAAATGTTGCTCTTACTGGAATTGTTTTGTACATTTACTATCACCTCCTTGCTTCTATTATAACTTATTTGAATGGATACGGCGGGTTAAAACCCGTCGCGTCGCGTTTCCACCCCTACGTGCGAAAGAAGGGGCTATCACGCTCCCGGATATTTTGGTATCTTTGATCGTAACTTAAGATGAGAACCTAATAAAGTTACGATCAATCGATCAATTTTAAAGAAAATGGAAAACGATCATAAATCAACGGTGATCATTACAGGGGCCTCCTCGGGAGTTGGTTTGGAAGCCGCCAGAGCTCTTGCCAAAACCTGGGGATGGCATGTAGTGATGGCTTGTCGGAATCTTGATAAAGCTGAAAAAGCTGCCCAAGAGGTGGGAATACCAAAAGATAGCTATACAGCGCTATATATAGACTTAGCTAGCTTTGCCAGTGTCCGGCAGTTTGTGAATGCTTTCAGAGCAACCGGCAGAACCCTCGATGCGTTGGTGTGCAATGCTGCCATCTATCTGCCGTTATCAAAGGAACCGTTACGAAATCCCGACGGATATGAATTGAGTGTTGCTACCAATCACCTCGGTCATTTCCTGCTGTGTAATCTGATGCTAGAGGATTTGAAGAATTCATCCTCTTCCCAGCCAAGGCTAGTGATTGTGGGAACTGTTACTGCTAATCCCAAAGAATTGGGAGGAAAGATTCCGATTCCAGCACCTCCAGACCTGGGAGACCTCAAGGGTTTTGAAGAAGGATTCAAACCCCCCATCTCAATGATTAATGGCAAAGCCTTTAAATCTGGCAAAGCTTACAAGGACAGCAAACTCTGTAACATGCTGACCATGCGAGAGCTGCACCACCGCTATCATGACTCTACCGGAATAGTTTTCAGCTCCCTTTATCCAGGATGTGTTGCTGAAACCGCTCTATTCCGCAACCACTATTCCCTGTTCCAGAAACTATTCCCATTGTTCCAGAAAAACATTACTGGAGGCTATGTGTCCCAGGAATTAGCAGGGGATAGACTAGCAACAGTAGTTGCTGATCCTAACTATAATAAATCCGGTGTTTACTGGAGCTGGGGTAATCGACAAAAAGAAGGTCGTAAGTCCTTTGTTCAAGAAGTTTCTAATGAAGCCATGGATGATACTAAAGCTAAGCGCTTGTGGGAATTGAGCGAAAAGTTAGTTGGACTACGGTGATGTTAAATGTAAGCATTCAGCTGTCAGCATTCAGCTGTCAGCATTCAGCTGTCAGCCTTGGCCTTTGGCCACGCTACGGGAATGGCCTTGGGCTTTTCCCTAGACTTTCAATTCTGATTAATCTCAAACTATTAAATTCTACCTTTTGAGGTTTATGTTAAGCTGTTCGCGTAGCGTGAGCTTTAGCTCACGGCTGACAGCTGACAGCTGAATGCTTACAATGAAAGACATTAAACAACTACTCCAAGCTATCTACTCTAAAGACTTGGAAGAGAAAAAAATTTGGTATTCTTCTGTGGCAGAGGCTTACGACCAGGCCAGACCACGCTATCCTCAGCAACTGATTAACCGTGCCGTGGAGTTAGCCCAACTTCCTGCCGATGGGATCATTCTTGAAGTGGGATGCGGTCCGGGCACTGCTACGACAGCATTTGCTGACTTGGGCTTCTCTATAGTTGCTATTGAACCGAGCCAGGAATCTTGCCAGCTAGCGCGACATAACTGTAGCCAATATCCAGCTGTAGAACTTATCAATAGTACCTTTGAAGAGTGGGAGCTAGAAACTGGGAAATTCCATGCTGTGTTAGCAGCGACTTCTTTTCATTGGGTTTCACAAGAAATCCGGTATCAAAAAGCAGCTGATGCTCTAAAAGACAATGGATTTCTGATTTTGCTATGGAATACGCCTCCTCAACCCAACCATGAGGTTTGCCAACTGTTGAATCAGGTCTATCAAACTCACGCTCCCTCTCTGAAACCCTGTGAAGAGATAGAAACTCATCAACGGAACCTCAGCAAAATTGCAGAAACTGTTATTAATTCCGGGAAATTCCAAGACTTAGTATCGGAACAGTTGGTGTGTGACGTTACCTATAGTATTGATAATTATATAGCGCTTTTGAGTACTTTGTCACCTTATATAGCTTTAAACCCTGAGCAGCGAGAGTCTTTGTTTCAAGGGATTAAAGAAATACTAGACCTAGAATTGGGCAATAGTCTCGAAACTTCCTATCTCTCTGTTATTCAGATTGCTAAAAAAATATAGTCGTCAGCTATCAGCTATCAGCTATCAGCTATCAGCTATCAGCTATCAGCTATCAGCTATCAGCTACGCTGTAATGTTGTTTCTCTTGGGTTAATATGGCAAATATTCTTGTTTAATGCCATTGGTGCTAGAGTGATAAAAGGTTTCTTCGCTTACAAACGATCCCAATGAGCAGCAGTCTGAATATCGAGCTAACCGATAAACTGCGCCGCTATGTTGATATGCGGGCAAGCGATGATGATGTCTATGGAACCCCTAGTGAATACATCCGCGATTTGATTCGTCGGGATATGGAGGACTATTTGATTGTTTCCGACATCATCCAAGGGTTACGGGAAATTAGGAATCAAGAATTTGTCCCGGAATCCATCATCGATATTTTAGAGGAAGATAATCTCGATTGTGGCTAGGAAAAACTATGTTCTCACCCCCACAGCGCGGCGGCACTTACGGGAAGCTAAACCATGGTCACGGGCCAGATGGGGCAATGAATTAACAACAGAATCGCTGCTTTTATTCGTATGGGGAGGGATATTCCGACGCTACTGAGTAAACATGCCGTCACCTTAAAAGAGGAGCTTACCGAACTCCGAAAAAGTAGTTTGAACGAGAATTAATTACTTCTGACGATCAAAAATAAATTGGCTCTCCTAGACTGATTATACTAAATTAGTAGTTTAAATTAGCGATTACCCCTTAAATAGCAAGTAATTAAATAAAATAAAAATACATTTTTTTTATTAAAACTTCGCTTTTTTAAATTAATTAACCCCTTGATTAGTAAAGGTTATGACGATTATTTTATACTAATTTATCCTAGCCACTCTAGGAGAGCAAAATACATTAGAACGTGAATTATTTATTCATGCTAAATCGCGCTCACGAATCTTATCCATAATCTCAGGAAACGTGAGCAATTTCACATTTTTGTCACTTAACCAGTCTTTATCATAAATCTGATCTAAATAGTTAACACCAGTATCTGGTATTACAGCCAGAGCTGATCTGATGTGAAGTCGGTACAGATAGGTTAGAGCAGCACTCACCAGCACTCCTCCAGAACCGCCGAGTAATATGCCAGTTTCTTGTGCAAGCAGGTGACACATAGAAATGGCTTCCTGATCGCTGATTTGACATCGATAATCGAATACTGAAAAATCAGTGTTTTGAGCGCACCATCCTAAACCGATACCATTCACTAAATACGGTTTAAAAGGGGTGCCAAATATAGCAGAACCTTCAACATCACAAGCTAATACTTGCACTGATGGGTGATTGTTTTTAAACCATCGAGCGATACCACTTAGATGTCCACCTGTGCTAACCGCTCCTACTAATAAGTCAAAATCCAAATGACTGATTTCAAGAGCTGTGTGATTGCAATGAAATGCGGGATTATCAGGATTATCATATTGATTAGGCCAGTAAGCATTGGGATGGTGTTTTATGATTTCCTTAACCCGTGCAATACGAGCCTGTTGGTATCCTCCATGTTCATCTGGAGTTGTCACCATCTCAACTTGTGCTCCATAAGCTCGGTACAAATTAAGATTTTTAGTGCTTACTTTGGGATCAACTACAATGATCACCTTAAAATCCATCGCTGCACCCAACATTGCCAGGGCTTTGCCTAAATTACCCGAAGTTGACTCAACAACAGTTCCCTTCGGTTTGAGTTTTCCCGTTTCCAAGGCAGCTTGAATGAGTCCTAACGCAGTTCTATCCTTGATACTTAAAGTAGGGTTGAATTGCTCTAACTTTAGATAAAGTGTTTTTCCCTCTGGCAAAAGTCGATGCTGTAACGAAACGATCGGTGTGTGACCGATTGTTTCAAAAATATTATTAAATACCTGTGTATGCATCTTGTCCATCTGTTGAACCTCGTGATTTTGGGTTAGTTTACTAACCATAGGTCATCTAAAAACAGGCACTTATCCTAATCACAATTAGGATTAACCTAGAGCAATTAAGTTCTGAATACTATAGTTAGTGAGCAGATGATTATCCTCGTTTCCAATCAAAATTGGGTCTTCAATATGAAGCGCACCAAACCCAAATTCGTAGAATGGAGTTTCTACAGAAATGACCATACCAGCCTCAATACGTTCTGTTTCACTTGGTGCCAGAATAGGACGTTCGTAGGGTTCTAATCCAATACCATGACCGACATGATGTCTGCGATATTCTCGAAAACCGGCTTCATGAATAGCAGCCATTGTCAAATTAAACACATCACCTCCTGTCATACCGGGTGATATTTCTGAGATGGCGGTCTTCATTCCTAAAGCCAAGGCATGATAACGTTCACTAGCGGCTGGGGATACTTCACGGTAAGCGTAAACTCTGGCAATATCTGACCAAAATCCTTGATACCATGCATCGGAATCGAACCATAACAAATCTCCAGGGGCTAACCGAATGTCTTCTCGTTGACGACGTTGCCCACCGACTGCATGGCGACCAATTTTTACCATTGTTAAGGATGGATAGGCCCCTTGTTTAACCAATGAAACTTCAAATAAGCGAGAGATTTCGGTTTCTGGTATATTCTCATAAAGGTTATCCAAAACTTCTGCGATCGCACGCTCATTGATCTGGGCTGAACGAGTTAACTGCTCAACTTCATAAGACGTTTTAACACGACGGACAAAGCGTAAAATCTCAGAAGATTCAACAAACTGAGCTTTAGAAAACATAGACTTCAGCTCTGCCAAAGCAATGTCTGAAAACCCATTTTGATCATATCCTATTCGACTACTCTTTGCATTTAGCGCAGTCAGTAAAGCCTCAAGAGCCTGGACAGGAGACTTGTAAGCATCTTCAACAATCGACCACTGCTGTAACAGCTTTTCCTCATCGGTTAAAGCTGTTTCCGACAGGTACTCTCGGTAAAAGCGGCCATAACAATAAACTTTACCCAGGGGGGGAATTGCATCAAGGAGTTGGTCAATTTCTCCGATAGAATGAACAACATTTACCTGGTCCGGGTTGTCACGAGTGATCACTACATAGCATTGCCCATAGTAGGGATTCAGTGTTTTAATGACCGGATTAAAACCCGTTAGATAAAGAATATTTTCGCGGGTAGCCGCTATGATTATATCCAAATAATGGTTATCTAGCTGTTGCTTTAAACGTTCAAGGTTGTAAATCATATATCAATAACTATTTAATCATTTCATTATCCTTAAATTTTAATCTTTTTCAATAAGTAGGCATTAATTATTGGAAAGACAATAATGAAACCCCCCCCATTGCATATCACCCTCTTGATAGAAATTAATCCAGGGTTCAATACTTTTGAGTGTTTTGTCTATTGCTTCTTTTGAGATTTGTTCAATTATCTCTTCATAACGTTTCAAAATCTCATCCCTGAATCGAATGTAGTGAGTGCTAACATGCCTAGAAAGATCGATAACTTGTATTTCTTCAAAACCTAGTTCTTGTAAAGTTTTTTTATAAAAGTGAAAGGATCCAGCGTCTTTGATTTGCAATCGATTAAACGCGGGCTGTAACTTCTCTGGCGAACAATCATGATTGCGTAAAGTATCTGTAAAAATGAGTTCTCCCCCAGGTTTCAAGATACGGCGAATTTCCGAAAGAACCTGACGGCGGTTACCACTGTGTACCATTGAATCCTGAGACCAAACGATGTCAAAGGAGCGATCGTCATGGGGAATATTTTCAAAGTTACCTTGCTTTACCTCAATTCGGTGATTCAAATTTTGAGCTTGGTTCATTTCCAAATTCCGTTGATTTTGAAGTTCACTTAAATTGAGGCAAGAAACAAAACAACCATATTTTTTGGCCAGATAACGGGCTGTGCCCCCATATCCTGCTCCCAAATCGATCACCTGAGAATTTTCTCCGATCTGTTGCAACATTGTTGCCATCATGTTTACGATTCGCTGGGAAGCCTCTAATATAGAATCATCAGGTTCGAGGTAAATCCCAAAATGGATATGCTCTCCACCCCAAATCATCTTATATATCCGATCAGTCTCAATGTTATTATAGTAAGTCTCGGCAATTTGTACTGCTTCTGAGTAGCAACTATCCATACCATTTAATCCTTGGCAGCAATTATCATTTTAGGACACAGGTGTTCAAATTGTAAAAATGTCTGTACTGTATATAGCAGTCCTAAATGATTCGTGAAATATATTGGCCAAATCGTTCGCTATAACCCTTGCCCAGCAACGAGTCCAGATTTTGCTGATTTTACAAATGATTTAGGATTGCTATATTTCGTTTTTACTACTTATGGCATAGACAGTATTTTTTACCAATTCTAAAGTTGCCTATTCCCTCTTCTGACTTTCCTGTTCCCTACATCGGCAAGAAGTATACTAGATCAGGCATTGGCTAACGAATGTGCCAAAATTGAACTAAAGTAAGAAGCGATGCAGAGGTGCGACCCGTGGCGAATTTAATTCGCCTACGGAAAGCGCACCTAAGCGGTCTTGGGGAGCCAGTGCGGTCTTGGGGGTTCCCCCCATGAGCAACTGGCGTGGTTTCCCCCATGAGCGACTGCATCAAGACACTGACGTAAGCTAAAGCGCGTAATCACACCCAAGGAGTATCACTTGTGCAGTCACAATACAACCCCACCGAGATAGAGGAAAAATGGCAACAAATTTGGGAAGAGCAAGGCTTGTACCAAACCCCCACAGAAACTGACAAGCCTAAATTCTATGCTCTATCCATGTTCCCCTATCCATCGGGTAACCTGCACATGGGTCATGTCCGTAACTATACAATTACTGATGTGATTGCCAGGAAAAGCCGGATGCAAGGCTATCGCGTACTTCATCCCATGGGTTGGGATGCCTTTGGATTACCGGCAGAAAATGCTGCGATCGCTCGCGGGATTCATCCGGCTAAGTGGACATACCAAAATATTTCCCAAATGCGATCGCAATTAAAGCGCCTGGGACTCTCCTATGACTGGGATTGTGAAGTAACCACTTGCTCCCCAGACTATTACAAATGGACTCAGTGGATTTTCTTACAGTTCTTCAACGCTGGACTGGCCTACCAAAAAGAAGCAGCAGTGAACTGGGACCCGGTAGATCAGACCGTGCTAGCCAATGAGCAAGTGGATAGTGAAGGACGTTCCTGGCGTTCTGGAGCCAAGGTGGAACGGAAACTGTTGCGTCAGTGGTTCCTTAAAATTACCGACTATGCCGAAGAATTGCTCAAGGACTTGGATACCTTAACCGGTTGGCCAGAACGGGTGAAGCTGATGCAGGCCAACTGGATTGGTAAATCTGTTGGTGCTTATCTAGAATTTCCCATTGTGGGCTTAGATGACAGCTCAGATGAGGGCTTAGATAACAAAATTGGTGTATTCACCACTCGTCCCGATACCGTTTATGGGGTTACCTATGTGGTGCTAGCACCGGAACATCCCTTGACCGCAAAAGTCACTACCCCTGACCAAAAGGCTGCAGTTGAAGCCTTCATCGAGGAAGTCAGTAACCAAAGTGAACTGGAACGGACAGCAGAAGATAAGCCCAAGCGAGGGATTCCCACTGGTGGTAAAGCAATTAATCCCTTCACTGGGGACGAAATCCCGATCTTGATTGCTGACTATGTGCTGTATGAGTATGGTACTGGTGCAGTGATGGGAGTACCAGCTCATGATACCAGAGACTTTAAGTTTGCCAGAGAAAAGCAATTACCCATCAAAGTGGTGATTGTCCCAACCTCAGATGATGTCGAAACAGTTAATGACACTCCTCTAGAAGCGGCTTACACGGAACCGGGCATTGTCGTGAATTCTGACCAATTCAATGGTATGGATTCCCTCAAGGCCAAGACCGGAATTATTGAGTATGCTGAACAACAGGGCTGGGGCAAAGCCCGAGTGCAGTATCGCCTCCGAGATTGGTTAATCTCTCGCCAGCGTTACTGGGGTGCCCCTATCCCTGTGATTCATTGTCCTAACTGCGGCGCAGTGCCAGTGCCAGACCAAGACCTGCCAGTAGAATTACCAGAAGATGTAGACTTTAGTGGACGTGGTCTTTCTCCCTTGGCTCAATTAGACAGTTGGGTGAATGTACCTTGTCCCAATTGCGGTACACCAGCGAAACGGGAAACCGATACCATGGATACCTTTATCGATTCCTCCTGGTATTTCTTACGTTATCCCGATGCCAAGAATGACTCTGCTGTGTTTGATTCCAACAAAACCAATGATTGGATGGGAGTGGATCAGTATGTAGGGGGCATCGAACATGCTATTTTGCACTTGCTCTACTCGCGATTCTTTACTAAGGTATTACGCGATCGCGGTTTACTGACCATTGATGAACCGTTCCAACGTCTTCTAACTCAGGGGATGGTGCAGAATACGGCTTACAAAAATACCAAAACCGGTAAATATTTCGCTG
>NZ_JAAHHE010000180.1:0-12917 GCF_010692525.1 Moorena sp. SIO3B2 | reverse complement strand
CAATTAAGTCTTGTTTAGCCAAAGTGTTTTAACCTCAATACAACTATCCCCCTATGTTCTAAATTTTGATTATTTAATTCAGGGAGTCTTAACATATTTTATCAAATCCTAAATTATACCAACTAAAATACTTTCCCACCAACTTTGGAGTAGCGGGGTCAGGGAAGCATTTTTCCCGTGGGCTAGCTCAAGGCATAGGTTACACCGGTCGTACCATTATAAGAACCATTAGTCTAAGGATTAGGCTAATGGTATTAGGTATTAGCTACAAGAGGGTCAGATGATGGCTTCCATGCCCCATGCAGGGGGGGTTTCCGACTTTCTGCTGAACCCGCTTAGCCTAAAACCATTACCCTAGAACCTGTTTAATGGATTCTGTGACTTCCTCTAAGGAGAGATCACCATTAATAGATTTTAAAGCTGAGTGTTCTCGGTAAAACTCCACCAAAGGAGCTGTTTGATGGTAATAGACCTCAAGACGTGTGCGGATAGTTTCCTCATTATCATCTGTACGTCCCTCCTTACGACCCCTTTCCAATAGTCTGTCGAGCAAAACCTGATCTGGCACTTCCAGGTTGATGGCACCATCAAAAGTTTGGTCAAGCTCCTGCAACAGGTCATTCAAGAAATGGGCTTGGCTGACGTTACGGGGAAAACCGTCTAAAATCCAACCCTTTTGAGCATCGGGTTGATTTAGGCGATCGCGGATCAGATCTATGAGCAACTCGTCAGGCACCAATTCTCCCTTATCCATATAGGACTTAGCTTTTTGACCCAGGAGGGTTTGGGCACTAACAGCCCCTCGCAAAATTTCCCCAGTTGAAATGTGAGGAATCCCTAGTTGTTCAGCCACAATTTTGGCTTGAGTTCCTTTACCTGCTCCTGGAGGTCCTAAAAAGATTAATCTTTTCATGTGTCATGTGTCATGGGTGATGTGTCAGTTGGTTTTTGTCTTAGGCAATGAACACAAACCAACTGACCCGAAAATTTGAGGCTCATCCACCGAAAAAAGCTGCTGCGCCCATTGCCCAATCACTTTACTGCTTGACCATACCTTCGTAACGCTGGGAAATCACGTAGGTTTGAATTTGTTTGGCTGTGTCGATGGCAACCCCCACCAAAATCAGCAAGGATGTGGCACCTAATCCCCTAAATGTGGTTACACCAGTGGCGCTTTCGACTGCAGTTGGTACTACAGCTACCAGTCCTAGGAAAATTGCTCCTAATAAGGTCAGTCGGTTCAAAACTCTCTCTATATATTCACTGGTAGCCCTTCCTGGTCGAATACCAGGGATACTCGCCCCCATTTTCTTCAAATTCTGGGACATATCTACTGGGTTTATAATCAGGGAGGCGTAGAAGTAGCTAAAGAACAAAATCAAGACTAAATAGACAGCAACATAGACCCAAGGAGTTTGACCATTGGGGTTGAGATAATTGGCAATCTGAATTAGAACTTGATTGATTGGGGCTAACAATCCATTGCTATTATCGCCACTAGTTATCCCAGCTAGAGATGTGGGTAGGATTAAGACGGCTGAAGCAAAGATAATTGGCATCACGCCACCTTGGTTTAGCCTTAGGGGCAAATAATTTTTCCGCTCCCGGTAAAGGCGCTTACCAACTTGACGTCTGGCAGTAATAATCGGAATGCGTCGGCTGCCTTCTTGCACAAAGACAATACCGACAATCATGACTAGGAAAACTAACAGCAGCACAATTACCTTACCCACTGTTTCTCGACCGCCGGTCTGAGCCAGTTCAATGGTTTGACCCAAGGTGCGGGGCAAAACAGCAACAATATTGACAAAAATCAACAGTGAAGCTCCGTTGCCAATGCCTCGTTCGGTAATTAACTCTGATAGCCACATCACGAACATAGAGCCAGCCGTGAGGGCAAGGACAGTTTCAAACACGAAGAATGCGCCTGGTTCAACAGCAAACCGCTGTGCCCACAACGATAAGCCAATACTTTGAATCACAGACCAGCCTAGGGCAACATAACGGGTAATCTGACCGATTTTTCGACGCCCTGCTTCACCTTCGTTTTTCTGCAAATTTTCTAAAGCAGGAATTGCTGCCGTTAGCAGTTGTAGGATAATCGAAGCATTAATATAAGGCAAAATTCCCAAGGCAAAAATCCCTAGGGCGGAAAAACCACCACCAGAGAAAAAGTCCAAAAGACCTACAAACGGGCTATTCTGGAGTTCTGCTGAAAATCTGGCTCGATCAATTCCTGGTACAGGAAGAAAGACACCCAAGCGGGCTAAAATTAACAAACCAACGGTGACAAGCAGCCGACCTCTAAGGCCAGCCGCTTGAGCCATTTGCATAAACGTCTCTTGAGCAGTTGGGGCTTTGTCTCGACTGACAGTCATTTAAGGTACCTCTTGAAGATACAGGAGCATAAGGGCTAAAGGGGTTACTTAGCTATAACTTCCCAGCTGCCACCAGCCGCCTCGATTTTTTGGCGGGCACCACTTGTAAAGGCAGCAGCTTTTATATTGAGTGGCACATTCAGCTCCCCATCACCGAGTAGTTTCAATGGACCATCATTGGTGGTGACCACACCTGTCTCCAACAATGATTCCAAAGTTACCTCAGTATTGGCGGGAAGTGAGGCCAACTTACCTACGTTGATTGTAGTGTAATGTTTGGGGTTAATGACCGTAAAGTGTTTTAACTTGGGGATACGGCGATATAAGGGCATCTGACCCCCTTCAAAACCAGGTCTTGTCCCTCGACCTGAACGGGATTTTTGACCACGCATTCCAAAACCGCAGCTAGCCCCTTGACCAGCGGCAATGCCACGACCTACACGGCGTCGGCGCTTTTTGGAGCCTTTTTTTGGGACTGCATCATTGATTCTCATCGATCGTTTTTTGTAAGGGTGAAAATGTTTTTTTTAAGATTGACGGCTGACGCTAAACCGTCAACCTTGAGCATATTACTTTTATTTCTAGCTACCTGGTTTTTAATTTATGCATAGATTTGTTCAAGGGGAATGTCTCGTTCTTGAGCCACCTCTGAAAATGTGCGTAGGGAATCAAGAGAGTTGATTGCTGCTCTAGCATTATTGAGGGGGTTATTGGAACCAAGCTGTTTAGCTAAGACATTTTTAACTCCAGCTAACTCAAGTACTGTGCGCACAGCACCCCCAGCAATTACCCCAGTTCCGGGAGCAGCAGGTCGCATGATTACTTTGGCTCCCACCGCCCTACCTCTAGATGGGTGAGGAATGGAATTAGTTTTGGTTAAGGGTACATCAATCAGTTGCTTTTTGGCATCAGCAACTCCTTTACGGACAGCACCAATTACATCACTGGCTTTGCCTACACCAACCCCCACTTGACCTTTTTCATTACCTACAACTACGATGGCCCGGAAGCTCAACTTTTTGCCCCCTTTGACCACCTTACTAACGCGGCGGATTTGGATAACCCGCTCTTGCCAATTACTTTCTTTTTCTTTAGAGCGGTTGTTTTTTCTACGATTTGCCATAGTTCGCTAGAAATTAAATCATGATAGTAAGTATTCAAAGATTAGCTAATTTATAGTTGCTAATTTTTAACTGTTAATTTCAATTTTCAGTTGTTAATTGTCAATTAGCATTTACTAAAAATCTAGCCCTGCTTCACGAGCAGCTTCTGCTAAAGCTTTGACACGACCATGATATAGGTAGCCCCCACGGTCAAAGACCACTTTCTTGAGACCTTTTTCTAGTGCTCGCTGGGCCACCAACTGACCCACTTTAGCTGAGGCTTCACAAGTGGCTCCAGATTTGAGTTCAGATCTCAGAGCTGGTTCTAACGTTGAAGCTGCCACTATGGTATGTTGCTGATTGTCATCGATAACTTGCACATAAATGTGCTCATTAGAGCGAAATACAGCTAATCTTGGGCGTTCAGCAGTACCACTGACTTTCCGGCGTACCCGCCTATGTCTGTGTCGTATAGATTCTTTTCGAGTAAGTTTCATAGTTTACTTCTTACCTGCTTTACCAGCTTTACGTCTGACTATTTCACCGGCATATCGAATGCCTTTACCTTTATAGACTTCTGGGGGTCGAACTGCACGAATTTTTGCAGCTGTGTTGCCTACAACTTCTTTGTTGATGCCACTGACAATCACGTTGGTGTTGTTTTCAACTTTGACTTGAATCCCCTCAGGAGGAACGATCTCCACTGGCTTGCTGTAACCAACGTTTAAAATCAGATTACGACCCTGCACTTGAGCTCGATAACCGACTCCCTGAATGTCCAAACGTTTTTCAAACCCTTTGGAGACTCCCTCAATCATGTTGGCAACCAAAGTGCGAGACAAACCATGACTTTCACGGGCGGTTCGGGTTTCTTCGCGCCGGGAAACCTGTACAGTTTCACCAACTTGCTCAGCTTTAATTGTATCTGGCAAAACCCAATCCAGTTCACCTTTGGAACCTTTGACCTTCACCTGTTGACCGTCTATTGTTACAGTAACTTTACTGGGAATTGGTATAGGGCGCTTGCCAATACGTGACATAAAATTATCCTCCTAACTAAAGAAGTATGAAATATAAAGTATGAAGTATGAAGTATGAAGTATGTCATGAATTGGTTAATCAGCTAATCCGATCAATCCTAGGTTGGCCCAAGGACCGTTTGGCATATACTGAGCTGATTATTGCTCGAACTGATGCTCTAATCTACAGGGGCTTCCAGCTGATAGCTGGCAAGCCTAGATTTTTAAGTAGCGAGTCAGCTGACGGCTCTTAGTAGATCCTTCATCCTTCATGCTTCATCCTTTACCATACGTAACACAGAACTTCACCACCAATTCCCCGACGCCTTGCTTCCCTGTCGGTCATGATGCCATTAGAAGTAGAGATAATAGCAATCCCAATCCCTCCCAAGACTCTTGGCAGTTCTTTACGGTTGGAGTAAACTCGCAATCCAGGTTTACTCACCCGCTTCAGGGCTCTGATAATTGGTTTGCGATTGTTGCCCTTGTATTTTAGGGAAACAACTAAGTATTTTTTGACCCCTTCGCCTGCTTCCTCAAAATCAGTAATAAAGCCTTCTTCTTTGAGTACTTGGGCAATCGCCCGGGTCATTTTAGTTGATTGTACATTTGTTGTTTGATGCCGAACCAAGCAGGCATTTCTAATGCGGGTCAGCATATCTGCAATTGTGTCGTTTGCCGGCATTGTTCCTTCCTATGATTACAGGCTTATTTATCCCGGAAAGGCATTCCCATCTCTTTGAGTAAGGCGCGACCTTCTTCGTCAGTGTTGGCAGTGGTGACTATGGTAATATCCATACCACGAATCTGATCGATGCTGTCGTAGTCTACTTCTGGAAAAATGAGTTGCTCTCGCACCCCAAGAGTGTAGTTACCACGACCGTCAAAGCTTCTAGGGCTAAGACCCCGAAAGTCCCGAATTCTTGGTAGGGCTAAGTTAATTAGCCGCTCTAGAAAGGAGTACATACGCTCTGAACGGAGGGTAACCGTGACACCAACAGGCATCCCGGCACGGATTTTAAAACCCGCGATCGCTTGTTTTGCTCGTGTGACCACCGGTTTTTGACCGGTGATTATGGCAATTTCGTTTACCGATGATTCCAGAGCCTTGGCATTTTGAGATGCCTCTCCTAATCCTCGGTTAAGACTAACTTTGACTAATTTCGGTACTTGATGAATGTTTTTGTAACCGAATTGCTCTTTTAATTTGGGGACTATTGTTTCCTGGTATAGGATTTTTAACCCTTTTGTCATAGTTTTTTTCCTTTGATTTCCCTGGGCTTGGTCAGGGCAATTGTCATTAGTTATTAGTCATTGGTCATTGACCATTAGCCATTAGTAACTGAATAATTAGTCAATAATCTCACCAGTTTTTTTGAGCATCCGCACCTTCCGACCATCGTCGGTAAAGGTATAGCAGATGCGGCTAGCAATTTTTTCTTTATTCGAGTAAAGCATAACGTTGGAGCTATGGATTGGAGCTTCAAACGTAGCAATTTGACCTTTCTCACCTTCTTGTTGAGGCTTGACATGCTTAGTTTTGACGTTAACTCCTTTGACTACTACCTTGCTAATTTTGGGTAGCGTCCGCAAAATTTCTCCAATTTTGCCTTTATCTCGACCGGCAATCACTTGTACCGTGTCGCCCTTTTTAACGTGCATTTTGTAGCGTAATGGGGTATCAGTTTGTGCCTTCTGGTGTTTAATTGGCATCAGAGTACCTCCGGAGCAAGGGATATAATTTTTGTGAAGTTTTTCTCTCGCAGTTCCCGCGCTACAGGGCCAAAAACGCGGGTCCCTCTGGGATTGCCATCTGGGTTTATGATTACTGCTGCGTTGTCATCAAAGCGAATACTCATACCGCTTTCCCGACGTAGCCCCTTGCGGGTGCGCACAATCACAGCCCTAACTACATCTGACTTTTTGACGCCCATATTTGGAATGGCATCTTTGACCACACCAATAATTACATCACCCACACCGCCGTAGCGCCGATTTCCTGCACCAATAACGCGGATGCACATTATTTTTCTGGCTCCACTGTTGTCAGCAACGTTTAGGTAGCTCTCTTGTTGAATCATCAGTGTTCCTCCTCTAATAGAGTAATGAGTTATGAGTTAAACGAGTTATTAGTTAAACATTGCTAAGTTTCCAATTCCGAAAGGATTTTCTTCCGAGATCTCACGCACATTGGTAGGTCGTGGAAAACCCACATCGACTAGGGTTAACTCGCTATTTTGAGGAACTACTGACGATTTCAGCAACCATCCAGCGTTTGGTACGACTCAGTGGTCGTGTTTCTCTAATCCGAACGCGATCGCCTTCTTTACATTTATTTTCCTCATCATGAGCTTTGTATCGCTTGGTACGCACAACAATTTTGCCGTACTTTGGGTGGGGAGACCTATTTTCAATAGCCACCACCACAGTTTTGTTCATTTTGTCGCTGACCACCAGGCCAACTCTCTCTTTTGCTGCCATACTATTCCTTATGCTTCTGATTCTGATTGTGGGGTATCACTTTGTTCTGATTGTGGGGTATCACTTTGTGAGGTATCTGTTGATTCTTTCTGTTTAGCGAGTTGGCGTTCTCGTTCTACTGTCATTAGCTGAGCGATTCGGTGCTTAAGATGCTTAAACTGGTGAGGTTTTTCTAAGCGTTTGGTTGCCTTTTGCAGGCGCAAGTCAAACAACTGACGCTTAGCTGCTAAGATTTCCTGCTCTAGTTCGGCATCGCTCAGGCTTCTAGCATCTTCTATCTTGGGCAGAGCCATAGCTTATACCTGTTCCCCTTCACGAGAAATGAACTTCAATTTAATGGGAAATTTGTTCGCAGCCAGACGCATGGCTTCCCGAGCCACCTCTTCGCTTACCCCAGCGATTTCATAGATAATCCGACCGGGTTTAACTACTGCTACCCAAAACTCTGGGGAACCTTTTCCAGAACCCATACGAGTTTCTGCTGGACGCATGGTGACTGGTTTATCTGGGAAAATTCGAATCCAGATTTTGCCACCACGACGAACGTAGCGCGTCATTGCCCGACGACCTGCTTCGATTTGGCGGGAGGTAATCCAAGCTGGTTCTGTGGCTTGCAGGGCATAATCACCAAAGTTAATGGTACTGCCACGAGTGGCCATACCCTTCATTCGTCCCCGGTGCTGTTTGCGATATTTTGTTCTTTTTGGACTTAACATAATTTGTTCTTTGTTAATTGAAAATCGAAAATTGAAAACTGACAATTAACAAGCAAGCAATTTTCAAAATACTAGTGAGTCATTACTAGTCATTTGAGCGGTCTTCAAACTGCTGGCGGCGTTTTGGCTGACGGCGACGAGGTTGAGCTGTGTTAGGGGTAGGCTTTTCTTCTTGACCGGGAATCACTTCCCCTTTGAACACCCAAACTTTAATGCCCAAAATTCCATAAATGGTTTGGGCCGTTTTGTAGGAATAGTCAATATTTGCCCGGAGGGTATGGAGGGGCACTCGTCCTTCACGAGTCCACTCGGTTCGGGCAATTTCAGCTCCATTTAACCGACCACCTACCTGAACTTTAATCCCTTGGACATCAGCCCGCTGAGCCCGCTGAATTGCTTGACGAACCACTCGTCTGAAGGAAACTCGGCGCTCTAGCTGTTGGGCAATGTACTCGGCAATTAGGGTAGCATCTGCATCCACCCGTGATACTTCCACGACATTGATACGAATCTGACGATTGTTGCCCAGGGATTTTTGCAGACCGACACGCAAAGACTCAATACCACTGCCACCACGACCAACAACTACTCCAGGTCGAGCTGTATGAATTTCTAAATCAATCTGGTCAGCTTTGCGCTCAATCCGGATGTCGGAAATTCCAGCATTATTGAGGTTTTTGTCAACATATTGTCTGATTTGATAATCTTCCTGCAACAGAAGCGGATAACGCTTTGAGTCGGCAAACCAGCGAGAGCGATGCTCTTGCGTGATACCTAGCCGAAAACCAATTGGATGTATTTTCTGTCCCACTGTTCTTTTCTTTCCCTATTATCTAGCCATAGCGCTATTAGTGTTCACCCTTGGTAATGCTCAATCAACTCACTAACTAATCATCTACTTCTGGAGAAACAGCCACCGTGATATGGCAGGTTGGCTTGCGAATCTGATAAGCACGACCTTGAGCTCTTGGTCGATACCGCTTCAAGCTTGGTCCCATATCCGCAAAAGCTTTAGTGATGTATAAGCTAGCTGGGTCAATCCCTGCATTGTGTTCAGCATTGGCAACAGCGGAGCGTAGTACTTTCAAGACTGGTTGACAAGCCCGGTAGGGCATAAATTCCAGAATGATCAGAGCTTCCCGATAGGAACGCCCCCGAATTTGGTCAAGTACTCGCCTCACTTTACTTGGAGACATCCGAATGTAGCGTGCGATCGCTTTAGTTTCTGCTGTAGTGTCTATCGCCATCGTTCCATCATTTGCTTTCTTTATAGCTACTAACTACTGAACTAATCACTTTAACGACGGGCCTTACCATCCTTAACATGTCCCCGAAATGTTCGAGTCGGGGCAAATTCGCCCAGCTTATGACCTACCATCTGCTCATTGATAAAAACTGGTACATGTGTCCGCCCGTTATGAACGGCAATGGTGTGACCAACCATCTGCGGCACAATGGTCGAGGCTCTTGACCAGGTTTTAATCACCTGTTTTTCACCTTTAGCATTCAAGGTTTCAATCTTAGTCAGAAGACTATCGGCTATAAAAGGACCTTTTTTTAATGAACGACCCATAATTCAACGCTCGTTAGTTTTTAGTTGTTAGTTGGTAGTTAATAGTTGCTAGTTGGTAGTGATTAGTTGCTATTTACAACGTTTAACCTGCTAACTTTAACGTTCAACTCCTTAAGAATCGCGACCACCGCGCCCTCGCTTAGAGGATTTCCGCCTACGCCGGACAATTAAAGAACTACTTTGCTTTTTGGCCTTACGAGTTTTGGCTCCCAAGGCTGGTTTCCCCCAGGGGGTCACTGGACCGCTTCTACCAATAGGAGCTCTACCCTCACCACCGCCATGGGGGTGATCTACCGGGTTCATTACACTGCCCCTTACTTGGGGACGACGGCCTCTATGTCGATTGCGACCAGCTTTACCTAAACTCAAGTTTCTGGCTTCAACATTACCGACCTGTCCAATAGTGGCGTAGCATTCTTTACGCAACATCCTGACTTCACTAGACGGCAGCTTTAGGGTGACATAGTCACCTTCTTTAGCTTGCACTTGAGCAGTTGCTCCGGCTGCACGGACAATCTGTGCTCCTCGCCCTGGGATCAGTTCAACGTTATGCACGTTGGTGCCTAAGGGAATATCCTTTAGGGGCAAGGCATTGCCTATTTCGATGGGAGAGTCAGGCCCAGATATAATGGATGACCCCACTTCCAAACCCACAGGATGCAGGATATATCGCTTTTCACCATCTTGATAGTAGAGAAGCGCAATCCTAGCATTCCGATTGGGGTCATACTCAATTGCTGCCACTTTTGCCGGAATATTGTGCTTATCCCGGCGGAAGTCAATTACCCTGTATAGACGTTTATGTCCGCCACCGCGATGGCGACAGGTAATAACACCGCGATTATTGCGACCTTTTTTACGATGCTTAGACTTGGTTAGGGATTTTTCTGGCTCAGTCCGAGTAATCTCAGCGAAGTCTGAGACAGTACCCTGACGAGTGCCTGGGGTGTATGGTCTATAGCTACGGATGCCCATAACAAGTATTTTTTACTTAGTTTGTCTTGACTAGTTTGTCTTGACTAGTTTGTCTTAACAATTGACAATCTACCAATTGGCAATTAACCAAATTAATAATTAGCAATTAGCAATTAGCCAGTTTTATACGTCTGGGAATAGAGTAATCGAATCTCCTGGAGCTAGGGTAACAATCGCCCGTTTGTACTGGGTTTTGTAACCTACAAATTTTCCCACTCGACGCTTTTTCCGTGGCGGACGTAGGGTATTTACTGCCACCACTTTCACTTCAAAAAGACTTTCAATCGCGGCTCTAATTTGTGGCTTTGTCGCTTTGATAATCACATCAAAGACATACTTGTTCTGCTCCATCAGTAGGGTCGCCTTTTCAGTCACAATTGGGCGAATCACCAAATCAGCAAGGTCACGGGGGTTATACTCAGTCATTGTAAACCTCCTGAATTTTGGCAAGAGCCGTGTTAGTTGTCACGATTTTATCAGCGGCCAGGATATCATAGGTATTCAAGTTGGTGGCATAAATCAACTTGACAGTTGCTAGGTTACGGACTGACAAATAAACCTTTTCTTCTGGCTGAGCTAGGATTAGGAGAACTTTTGACTCAGGCTCAATTCCCCAACGACCAATTGCTGCCACCAAATCCTTGGTCTTGGGTCGTGGTAGTTGCTCAGTAAATTCCTCTACCACAATCAAATCCTCTGCTCGACTCATAAACGCTGTTCTCAGAGCCAAGCGACGCTCTTTGCGGTTCATTTTCTGGCTATAGTCTCTGGGTTTCGGACCAAAGATCACACCACCACCACGCCATAGGGGTGAACGATTAGAACCAGCACGAGCACGACCGGTTCCCTTTTGTCGCCAAGGTTTGCGTCCTCCACCTCTAACTTCGGAACGAGTTTTTGTACAAGCATTGCCTTGACGAGCATTGGCCATTTGTCTCACCAGTGACCGGTGAACAATGTGGGCAGCGTTTTCTTCTTTGGCAACTCGCATCTGGAGTGTTGCCTGCCCTACTTCTTCCCCTTGCCAGTTTCGCACTGAACAATCTACCATTTGTTCTCTCCTTCTTAGCGAGCAAGCGTTTAGCAATTAGCTGTTAGCTTTTAAGCACTTAGGGGGTGCTAGTAGTAAAAATAAACAGTTACATATACATCAGGCTTACACCTAACGATGAGGGAGCTAATTGCTTTTTCGTTCTGACTAACGTCCGACTTTATTAGTGGGTGCAATGCTCAAGAGTGTCCCTGGTTTACCGGGAACTGCACCTTTAATCGCTAGCAAATTGCGCTCTTGATCTATCTTGACTAGTTCAAGTTTGCGAATTGTCACCTTGGTACCGCCGTAACGACCAGCCATTTTCTTACCTGGATAGGTACGACCAGGGGTTGTCCCTGCTCCAGTGGAACCTGGAAGGCGGTGGTTTTTGGAACCATGAGCCATCGGTCCTCGCCTGAAGTTGTGACGTTTCTGATAACCCGCGAAGCCACGACCAATGCTTTTACCGCTGACATCGACAATTTGACCAATACTGAACATATCGGTATTGACTGGCTGACCCAGTTCAAAATTACTGGTATCATCCACGCGGTACTCACGTAGGTGGCGTAAGGGTGGGGCGCTGGACTTAGCCAAGTGTCCGATTTCAGGCTTATTAATTGCCTTAGGCTTGACTTGGTCATAACCAATTTGAATGGCATTGTAGCCATCTGTCTGGTTAGTTTTTATTTGGGTCACAGTACATGGCCCTGCTTGGACGATGGTTACAGGAATCGCTCTTCCTTCTTCATCGAACACTTGGGTCATACCGAGTTTGGTACCGAGGATACCGACAGACACGGGTTTCTCCTTTCTAGACATTGCAGCAGTATGGCAGTAGGGATATTCACGAACCTGAATTCCCTTTGTGCCACAAACCTGTTCACTATTTATAGTGGATAAACCTCTCCTCAAAAAAATAAGCAGAGAGCCCACTTTTATCTAGCTCGGCATGACGGTCGAGCTAGATTCTCGTTCAATTGCGTTGACTGGTCAGAAAAGGCTATTCAACTTGCCTGACTTCGCTGGGACTTAAGTTGTTAATAACTCAGTATCCCTTGATCCACGAAATTGTAAGCAATTATTGACCTAAAGCAGACCCAAGAACTGATGGGACTTGTTTATACCTAACTGTCTTTGATCTACTTTAGCCCTGATGCCAAACAAACGCCTGGTATGCTGTCTATATTGTCTTGCCTCGAACCTACTTCTCAGCCCACAGCACACCCAGATCATCAGTTGCTGAGGAAGCAACTGTCATAATGTCACTATTATATAGTATATAGTATTTTGCTAAGGGTGTCTAGTTAGTTTGAGAATTAGTTTGAGAAAAATTTGCTTGCTGTATGGATTTATGTGAAATCGGGGGATTCGGAGCTCGAAGGATGCGTTCGCGTAGCGTAGCCCTTCGGGCTAATCGCATAGTCTTGAAACCAAATTATTCAGTCCTCATCCCATTCCCCAGACAACAACACACAATCCCCCACCTGCAATACTCCAGCTTCATCCACCGGATTATATAGTTTCCCTTGTCTACGCAACGCCTGAACCATCACATTGTATTGATGCTGGAGATCAATTGGCTTCATACCGACCAAACTTGAATTCTCTACCAAAGTTACCCAATGCTTAGATCCCT
>NZ_JAAHHE010000018.1:0-41548 GCF_010692525.1 Moorena sp. SIO3B2 | reverse complement strand
CGTCAAGGTTTCAGGAGTTAAAATCACGAATTGTGTACCACTACCCTTGGCTTTTACCCATGAGGGGGCTATAGATCAGGTAAAAATATTAGGCTAATGTGACATGCTCCCCCTATTACCAATTACCTATTACCTATTACCCATTACCTATTACCCATTACCTATTACCCATTACCTATTACCCATTACCTATTACCTATTACCCATTACCTATTACCTATTACCTATTACCTATTACCCATTACCTATTACCCATTACCTATTACCCATTACCTATTACCAATTACCTATTACCCATTAGATTTAGTACAAATGTTCTGCATAAGTGACATGCTCCCGATTCCCTGTCTTGATGCAGCGCATCCCTATTACCTATTACCCATTACCCATTACTTATCACCTATTACCTATTACCTATTACCCATTACCTATTACCCATTACCTATTACCCATTACCTATCACCCATCACCCATTACCTATCACCCATCACCCATTACCTATTACCCATCACCCATTACCTATTACCTATTACCTATTACCCATTACCCATTACCTATTACCTATTACTTATCTTCAATCACAATTGACAAACTAGACGACTCTTGTAACTGAATCTCAGCGCGTTGTGCGATCGCAATCGGAATATCTTGCTGATAGGAGCTACCCTTGGCTGTGAGTTCTAGCCCATCAATCCTGTAGTTAGAATCTCCGAGAAAGCTTCGGAGTGCTTCCATAAACTTCTCCTGATTTTGCTCTGAAGCTTGGCTATCGGCAGGAATAAAACCCTTCAGGGTTTCCTGGGCCAGATTGCGTACCTTAGTCCTAATCTCTAGCAACAGGAAAGTTTTCAATTGGTTATAATCCAGATTTTCTCCCACTGCTAGTTTGGGTAACTGCTGCAACAGAGCAGCAGTCAAAATACTCTTAACTGCGGCTTCCATAGCACTCTCGAGTTTTGCTGGGTCAACAGTTTCGGGAACTGCAACCGCCGGAGTTAGCCTTAAGTTTAAAGTAGCGATCGCAACATCAACAACCTGGATATCGCTGGTAATGATAAACTTATTATCAGCATCAGCTAACTGAGTAGGTTGAAGGTTGAAGGTTGAAGGTTGAAGGTTGAAGGTTGAAGGTTGAAGGTTGAAGGTTGAAGGTTGAAGGTTGAAGGTTGAAGGTTGAAGGTTGAAGGTTGAAGGTTGAAGGTTGAAGGTTGAATAAAAAATATGCCAGTTAACTGTTGCTTGACTTATAGCATTTTTGGCGTTGCTAATTGATTTTTGATTTAGCGATCACTAACTTGAAGTTATACCTGAATTCAGCAACGCCCATCGCTTTTGCTATCAATTAAGTTTCACATCTCAAATTCGAATTATATATTATAGCTAGTCAACGGATAGCTAGTCAACGGGGTGCAACTTGTTTTCCTTCCTGAATTTGCTCAGTGGGATGCAAGATGACTATTTCTCCTTCTCGAAGTCCTTGTTGAATCACTGCTTCAAGATTACTGCGCTGACTAATTATAATCTGACGTTTCTTCGCTTGGTTGTTTTCCACCACAAACGTACACCAAGTCTGGAAGTTGGAGCGCTGGATACTCCCTTGATGATCTGAAAATTGGTTACTTCCCTGTGTTCCCCCTGTTGCAGACACGGACAAATCATCCCTATTTTGTGCAATCGGGTCCAAGGAGCTATTTTGTTGTGAGTCGCAGCGGAAAATGGCACTTAAGGGAACGACTAGCACATCTGAGCTTTCCCAAACTACAATCCGTGTTTCTACTCGGTAGCGATCACCTAAAGGAATTGGGGAATCTACAAAATTAGCGATCGCATTCACTCGCTGTTCTTCTACCCCAAGAGCTGAAATTTTGGTAAAACCTGAGGGTTCGACGTACTTCACCTGAGCGTTTAGGGTGCGCTCTCCCCCCCAATGTTCAATGAACATTTTTGCTCCTGGCTTGACTTTGACCGCATCAGTAGAAAGCAAATCAACGACAATCTCTAGGTCGGCAGGATTTCCTAGTTCCAACAGGGGAGTTCCGGCTTCTACATATCGAGCACTTTCTTCTAGGACTCGTAGGACATAACCATCAATTGGGGAATGAATTTCGGCACGGGCTGCTTCATCGGCTAGCTTGGCAAGTTCAGCTTGAACACTGGCAATGCGAGCATTGTAGACATCAAGTAAATAGTCAGGGTCTCTCTGTTCGGCTTGGAGAATGGCACGGGCTTCTTTGGCTGCTACTACTTCAGCGGCCACACTGTCCACTTCCCGTCGTGCTGCTTCTAATTCCCTCTGGCAGGTAGTTTCTAACAATTGAGCTGTTTCGAGGTCTTTACGAGAGATTGCGCCATCAATGTATAACTGTTGGGAGCGTTGGCGATCGCGTTTTGCTTGCTCTAGTGCTGCTAATGCTTGCTGGACCCGAGCTTGAGCTTCTTGCTGTTGGGCTGCTGCTGACCGGATCCGGGCTTGAGCCTGGAATAAAGCTTCTGGTTTTGGTCGCTTGGTTGCTACCCCATCACGCTCTGCTTGCCATTGCCTTAGCCGTGCTTGAGCTTCTCGGACGTCTGCATCTAGAGGAAGGCGGTCAATTTGGGCAATTATTGCCCCTTGTTTAATTTTATCTCCTTCATCTAGTTTAATCCTCGCCAGCCGACCGGCAACAGGAGCTGAAACTACGAAGCGGGAGCGGATACGGGTCTTTCCCTCTCCATCCACTGTTACTTGCAAACTACTGCGTTTAACTTCGGCTAGATCAACCCGAATCGGTGCAGGACGAAATGCTAGGACAACTACTGTGATGATGCCAACTCCAACCATAAGGTAAGTTAGCCGTTGAGGAAGGTGCTTCATGAAGTGTCTAAAATCGCGGAATTGATTTTGCGATCGCAACAGTATTTAATTACTACTATTTAATTACTACTATTTAATTACTGCTATTACTTTTTTACTGTTCCATAGCTTGTGTTAGTTACGGGTGCATCTCCTAAAAGCTGTTTGACCTGATGGTGCGTTACGGGGCGGGCTGTTTCAACCAGGAACGAAGAGGCGGAAAATCAGGGCTAGCCCGCCCCTAACGCACCCTACGCAACATTTCTAAAAGTGAGATGCACCCTTAGTTACAACATGCAAACTAAGCTGAATACAAAGGAATCAGCAGGCTCCGCACTGATGTAACTATCACCATGTTGATGCTTATTCCCTGGTTTTCAAAACAGCGATTAAGTCCAGACGATTCAGCTTTCTGCGGATAATTAACCCAGAACATAATGCTGCTACTATTACGATAACAAATGTAAAAGCATAGGTATCTTTAGTAATAATTAAGGGAAAACGGTAAAGTTCAGAATTATAGGCAACAGACATTAAAGCAGCTAAACCGTATCCGAGTCCAAAACCAATTGGAAGGGCGAGTAGGGTAAGAATAACTTGTTCACCTAGGAGAATAAAGGCAATTTCAGCACGAGTGAATCCCATAATCCTGAGACTGGCTAATTCTCGTCCTCTTTCTGATAGGGCAATCCGTGCTGAGTTATAGACTACGCTGAAGGTAATAATGCAGGCAAAAATTACTAGTACTGCTGTGAAGACTCGCAGAAGTTTAGCACTAATTTCCTCAAAGCTTTCTAGGTTGGCTTCACGGGTGGCAATACCGGTAATGGCCGGTAGACGTTTGAGGCGATAGTAAAGCTGACTAGCAAGGTGAGGATCAACGGAGAGGTAAGCACCAGAAATAGTTTGTCCTTCTCGCATCAGTCGGTTGAGGGCATGGATATCCATATATGCTGAGACACCGAAGAGTTCATCCACCAAGCCGACTACAGGAACTTGACGCACGGGACGGCTTCCTTCCAGGACTTCCACGGTTAGGGTATCTCCAGGAGTAACACCTAGGATTTCGGCTAGTTTGGTAGTCATGACAACTCCGTCTGGGGGTAGATGCACGGTGTACCAATTCTTGTCTAGCAGACGGCGGAATTCTCCGGCTGGGTCGATTCCAGTTAAAGCACTGCGATAGGTATGATGGTCAAAGCGTAAACGTACTGGTACGATGCGGAATGGTTCGGAACGAATCACTCCTGGTAAGTGAGTGATTTCGTAACGGGTACGTGCGGGACGGGGTTGATTAAAGATAATGGTGAGATCTTCCCGTTGTACTTGGCGGAATTGAAAATCCATCAGGTATGTCAGTGCATCTCCGATGTACAACCCAGTCAGGAGAATTGCTACAGCAACAGCTATTCCCATAATGGATAGGAAGGCTTGGATGGGCTTGCGTTCCAAATTACGGAGGATAATACCACCGGCAGGGGATAAAAACTGCTGTAGACCTAGCCGTTCAATAATGATAGGTTTGAATTGAGCTGGGGGTTCGGGACGCATGGCTTGGGCTGGAGGAAGGGAAATTGCCCGACGTACCGCCATTAGTCCACCAATTGCTGCTGCGGTAAAGCTGACTAAGATGGCGGTGGCGACTAAGTCTGAGCTGACGTCATAGCGTAGTAGGGGAAAGCGAAAAAATTCAGCATAAAGTTGGGTTAGTCCATTGCCGAGCCAAAGACCAACTAGGGTGCCAAGGATACCTCCTACACTGACAATGGCAAGGACAAATTTAAGATAATGGATACCGATGGTTAGGTTACTGTAACCAAAGGCTTTGAGCACAGCAATTTGCTCCCGTTGGGTTCCGATTAGGCGAGAGAGGACAACATGCAGTAGGAAAGATGCGATCGCTAAAAAAATCGAAGGCATAAAAGTAGCAGAGACTTCCAAACTGCTGAGTTCATCTGCTAGAATTTGATGGGATAGCTGATCTTCCCTTCCATAAGCACCTAACCCACCGTAGCGTTCCAGTAATCGATCCAAACGGCTAATAATTTCCCTTTCTTGAGCCCCTGGAATTAAGGAAAGGCTGACATCGTTAAAGGCACCATCAAGGTCGAAGGCTTTACCCAAGGCTTCCCGACCTATCCAAACCACTCCAAATCGCCGATTATCTGGGAAGATTTCTCCAGCACCTCGCACTTCATAAACGTATTCTGGTGATAGGGCAATTCCTACTATTCGCAATTTTTCCCAACGTCCATTAATAATGGCACCCATGGTATCACCCAAGTTGAGTTGATTGGCTTGGGCGAAGGCTTCACTGACAAGTACTTCATCTCCTCGTCCTGGTTCAATATAGCGACCTTGACGAATAAATAAGTCGTTGAGTTTGGACTTACGACGCTCAGGAATTGAGATTAGTCTTCCTGTGGCTGGTTCTGTTAAACCAGGCACATCAAGGGTGACATCAACCACAATCCGAGTTTGGGTTTGGGCAATACCGGGAATAGCACCAATTTGGGATTTGAGGCTTTCTGGGGCGCGTTTGAGGGAAGCGAAAACTTGGGCAAAATGGTAGCGGTTGTAATATGTGTCTTGGATTAGTCGCAAAGAGCTATAGGCACTCCTGGCTAGGACGAAGCTAGCAATGCCACAGGCTACTACTAATGCGATCGCAATCACCTGACCTCGTAATTGCCATAGGTCACGTAAGAGTTTACGGTCTAGGGAATTCATGGAAGTCTAAGACCAACCGAAAATGTCAGGAACAGGCAAGATGCCCATTCTACAGGTGCGACCCGTGGCGAATTTAATTCTTAATACGGAAAGCGCACCTAAAAACTCTTAAAATCATTCCATTATTAAGCAACGCTCGATTTTTTATAACTGCTCTTCTTCTGTATAAAACAAAGCTTCACAAACTAATGTCAAGCCGAACAGACAGCAAACTAAGAAAGTTGTTAATAATATTGCTATCATAGCTCAACTCCTTGGGAAGTCTTTTACTTTGTGACTCCCTCTAGTTCTTTTATACCTCCGGTTTTCTATCGAGCTAGGTAATTTGATTCAATTCTTAATATACTCAATCGTTGACTTACCACTCTAAATCCTCAGGAGCAATCTTAGTCTGATTACCATGTACACTAATAATCTCACCACTACGCATGGTAATCACCCGATCTGCCATAGCCGCAATTCCAGCATTGTGAGTAATTACAGCAGTAGTTGTTCCCAATTCCTGATTGACTCGCTCCAATACATTCAATACTAGCTTACCGGTCTGAAAGTCTAACGCTCCGGTTGGTTCATCACATAGGAGCACTTGAGGACGTTTGGCAATAGCACGAGCGATCGCAACCCGTTGTTGTTCACCCCCAGATAATTGAGCCGGAAAATGGTTAAGGCGATGGTCGAGTCCCACTAGTCCCAAAGCTTCCCGAGGACGCATCGGACGAGGAGCAATTTCCGTCACCAGAGCAACATTTTCCTGAGCCGTCAAGCTGGGAATCAAATTGTAGAATTGGAACACAAAACCCACGCACTCCCGACGGAAGCGGGTAAGAGCACGATCATCAGCACTTGATAAATCACGATTATAGAATTTGACTTGTCCGAAGGAGGGAACATCAAGTCCTCCGAGAATATTCAGCAGAGTGGACTTGCCACTTCCAGACGGACCAAGCAATACTACAAATTCTCCTCCATAGAGGTCAATAGTAACTGATTTTAGTGCCTGAACATTCACCTCCCCCATCTGATAGGTTTTAGTCACGTCACGCACTTTGAAAATAGGTTCATTGTTCATATAGCGGTTGGCGACTTTACTAAGTAAATATTTCTAAGTTTTTAGGGAACAGGGAACAGGGAACAGGGAACAGGGAACAGGGAATAGGGAACAGGGAACAGGGAACAGGGAACAGGGAAAAACTATTTAGCATTCAATATAAGTGATTTATTATTGCCAATTGAAAAATTTAATCAATATTTTTTGTTCAATTTTGATAATCAAAATATCTGCAAATTGCTATAATTCATGATTGATTATTTCAAGAGTAATGACTAGATATAAATCCTAAATAAATTGTGACAATTATTGTCTACTATTCCCGATTCCCGATTCCCGATTCCCGATTCCCGATTCCCGATTCCCGATTCCCGATTCCCGATTCCCGATTCCCGATTCCCGATTCCGCTGTTCCCTGTTCCCTTTACTAGAGCAATTAAATCAATTAAATTGCTGAGCATAAAACCGAGCATAACGACCACCTTTTTCTAACAGTACTTCATGGTTTCCCGATTCAACAATTCGTCCTTGTTCTACTACCAGAATCCGATCAGCACGGCGCACTGTTGCTAATCGGTGAGCAATAATAAAAACAGTGCGGTCTTTCATAATCCGTTCTAAGGCTTCTTGTACTAAGGCTTCTGATTCTGAGTCTAAAGCGGAGGTAGCTTCATCGAGAATCAAGATTCTAGGATCGAGCAGTACCGCTCGTGCGATCGCAATCCGTTGTCGTTGCCCTCCCGATAAATTAATTCCCCTCTCCCCTACCCAAGTGTGATATCCTTGGGATAGTTTAATAATGAATTGGTGAGCATTGGCAATCTTAGCCGCTTCCTGAACAGCTTTAAAGTCAGGTTTTAATTGACCAAAGGCAATATTCTGAGCAATAGTACCTGAAAAGAGAGTGGTATCCTGGGGAACAATGCCAATCTGACGCCGTAGACTATTGAGGGTAATATCTTGAATATTGATCCCATCAATCAGGATTTCCCCAGATTGTGGATCATAGAAGCGGGGCAGGAGATTAACCAAAGTAGTTTTACCAGCACCCGAAGCGCCGACTAATGCGATCGCATCTCCCGGAGCAATTTCTAAATTCAAATTTCTCAGTACAGGCTCACCAGGTTGATAAGCAAAGCTGACATTACAGTATTCCACCCTACCCGTCGCTGGGGGTAAAACTATAGCGCTTGGCTTTTCCATTACCGTTGGCTCAAGGGCAAATAGTTCAAAGATGCGGTCTATGGATGCTTCTCCCTGTTTGAACTCATTATAGTTTTGGGTTAAGATGTTGATCGGATCAATCAACATGGCAACACCGATACCGTAGCTTACAAACTTGGAAGCCGTGAGGTTACCCTCAGCAATTTGCCATGCTCCCAACAATAATAGTAATAAGAAGCACAACGCTTCTAGAAAACCAACTATGGGAAACTGAATTGCTCTGAGGCGTTCAGCAGCATACTTGGCTTTGCGGTTGTTTTCCGCTTCTTGGCTAAATTTTTCGAGGGTATGGTCTTCTGCGGCAAAAGCTTGGATTAATCGAATCCCGCTAAACACTTCCGTCAGCATTGCGGACAAATCCGATATCCGATTTTGGCTGCGATGGGAGAATTTCCGGATCTGTTCCCCAAACCAACCAATCAACAAGCCCATCAATGGTGCAATAATTACTATGGCTAAGGTCAGTTCTGGATTAATATAGATGACAGCAGTTAGTACTACAATCAGTTGCAAGACACAAGGAATAAAATCACGAACAATTTTGTAAATCACCTCCCCAATCCGATCGAGATCTTCGGTGAGTCGGTAGGTAAGGTCACCAGTTCTAGCAGCTTCAAAGTAACCAATACTGAGGCGCTGCAAATGGTTAAAAACGTTTTGGCGTAAATGGAGGGCAATCTGTAGTGAAGCTTTTGCTGATAGGGTATATAAACAGTACTGCGCTATTTTCTGGGTCAGAAATACAACAGCAGCTAACCCAGCTAGCTGAAGACTCCTGACCAGTTTTCCCTGTCCGACCACAGCAAAAAAGGGCTCAGATAGCCAAAGGAGTAGGGGCCAGCAGACGGTGAATACTAATGTACAAACCAATGTCTGAGCCAGAGTTAAGCGTTGGGAACGAAGGTAAGGTCGCAGTTGCCAGTAACTAGAGTGAGGTTTCAAGTGTCAATCGGGAGAATGATGGCTTCTGTTTTAACCTATCACTTACGGTTAGCTGATGGTGACAAGCACCCCATTGGCCTGAGATGGTTCAAACCATGGCTCAAACAGTTGGGAATGAAAAACCTTAGTTGGTGGGCATTGGTGGCTAGGCTTCGTTGGAAGTGGTTTGGGATTTGCCCAGCAATGCCCACCCTACAGACTTCCCAAAATGCGATTGACCGTTCGCGCAGCGTCGGGCAAAGCCCGTGCATGTCACGCTTCGCGATTGGCCGTAGGCCACGCTTCGCGAACGCACTACGTTCTCTGTGACCATGACCATTATTGTGATATGCTGATCATTGGTTGGTATTCAAAGTCAGAACTACTGTGGCCTTAAAAATAATAATTTTATCTGTCTTCGAGCTTCAAGCCCCAAAAAGCATTTCACTCTCAGGTAACTCAGGATGTGATTAAACCACTGCACAAGACCATAGAAGCATTTAACACCAGATAATATGGATTTCCCAGGTTTAATAAATTTGGGCGTTATCAATCATTTTTATTGCCCCAGTTCAAGACCAGTCCCATTCAAGGCAATCCGATTACGCAAAAGTTGATTGGGCTAGTTAACATAACTTGGAATAGCTCTATTCCCTTTGGTTTCAAAATAAAGCGATGCAGAGGTGCGACCCGTGGCGAATTTCATTCTTAATGCGGAAAACGCACCATTACGGTCTTGGGGGTTCCCCCCACTCGCTATTGCCGTGGTTTCCCCCACTCGCTATTGCATCAAGACAGGAAATCAGAGTTGTGTCTAGGTTCAGGGCACCAAAGAGGATATCAAATGCATGTGATCAGCTATCGACGTTTGCGGGAATTTAGTGAAAAACACGCTGATTGCCATGATGCTCTCGATAACTGGTATAAGATTGCCAATCAGGCTACTTGGTCTAACTTAGTTGAGGTACAATCAGTTTTTAGAAAAGCTGAAGCAGTAGGAAATTTTACAGTTTTTAATATTAAGGGGAATAAGTACCGCTTAATTGTAAGTATAGATTATGAAAAGCATTTAATTTACATCAAGTATATTCTGAATCACGCAGAATACGACTATAATAACTGGAAGAATGACCCTTACTTTTAATCAAAAGCCATACAAAAAACTGTTAATTAAATATCAACCTAAAATGATTAAAACAGAAGAAGAGAATGAAAAAGCTTTAGCTTTTGTAGAAGAGTTGATGCACCGACCTAAACGAACACCAGAAGAAGATGAAATTTATGAATTGCTGATTACATTAATTGAAAAATTTGAACAAGACTATTACTCACCAGGGATTAGATCTGAGCCTCAGTCTATGTTACTTTTTTTAATGGATCAAAAAGACATAAAACCAGCGGATTTAGTGGGAATTATTGGCTCTAAAAAAACCGTTGATGACATCGTTAATGGAAAGCGAGAAATTAGCAAATATCAAGCCAAAACCTTGGGAGTTTTTTTTCAAGTTGATTCCAGTTTGTTTATGTGAAAAGCGCTCACCAATTGCTAAAACTTCATTTCGATTCGATGTATAGAGTTTTCCATACTTATCAGGTACACAGGAGTTTTTAACTATTACCTATTCCCTGTTCCATAAAATCATAAAATTATCTAGCTCAGCCAATGGCTTTCCTTAAAAACCCATAGCTAGTAATGCTGGGCGGAAGTTAAAATTCAAAATTATTGCATACTTATTATATAAGTGTTTCGCTCTTTTTGAAAGGTATCTTTATTTCCGCCGTGCCTTACTAGGGGGTTGCTAAACTAAGGAATGATCTTAAGTAATGATATTAAGTATAGTTGGGTCAGTTACCGATTACTTATTACCCATTCCCCATTACCTATTACCTTAAGTCTCACTCAATACCCAATTCACTAAAGTACGAACTGGAAAGCCAGTCGCACCAGAATTATTACAACCATTTTCTTTATCAGTCCAAACTGTTCCAGCAATATCGATATGTACCCAAGGCGTTTCCTTAACAAATTGCTTCAAGAACAAGGCTGCCGTAATCGAACCAGCTGCACGGGGTCCAGTATTTTTGAAATCAGCAATTTGAGACTTTAATCCCTCAAAGTACTTCTCTTCCATGGGCATCTGCCATAATTTTTCACCAGCCGCTTCTGCCGCATCTTTAAACTGTTGCGCTATTGTTTCATCAGTGGTCCATAAACCAGCAATATCATTTCCCAATGCTACAACACAGGCACCAGTCAAGGTAGCTAAATCTGCGATCGCATCCACCTCTAATTTTTCCGCAAACACTAAAGCATCTGCTAGGGTTAGTCTTCCTTCGGCATCCGTATTATTGACCTCAATCGTCTTACCATTAGAAGCAGTAAGAATATCCCCTGGGTGCATGGCATGACCACTAATCATATTTTCCGTGGCCGCACTGATAAAGTGAACCTCGACATCCGGCTTCAACTGGCCAATTGCCTTAGCAGTCCCCAAGGTAGCCGCCGCCCCCCCCATATCCATTTTCATAGTCTCGATGCCACTACCAGCACCTTTAAGATTCAAGCCACCGGAGTCAAAGGTTAAGCCCTTACCCACAATCGCTAATTTGCGTTTTGGAGTACCATCAGGTTTATAGGTCATATGAATAAACTTGGGAGGCAGATCTGAGGCTTTGGCAACCCCAAGAAAAGCACCCATTCCCAGTTCTTCACAGGCTTCCCTGTCCAAGATTTCCAGGGAAAAACCATACTCTGAGGCCAGCTCCTCTGCTGTCTGAGCCAAACTAATTGGTGTCACCTCATTAGCTGGTGCTGCTACCAACTCTCGTGCCAAAATTACACCTTCACAGATTTTCTGAGCCTTATCAATCCCTGCTTCTTGCCCAGCCAATGCCAGTAAATCAATCTGTTCCAGCTTTGCGCCCTTATCCTCGGATTCCGACTTAAAGCGATTGTCTTGGTGTAGAGCCAGGATTATCCCCTCAGTGATCCCTTGTGCCGTTGCTATGGGGTCATCATTAACCACCGGTAAGCTAATTCCAAGAGTTGTAATCTTTTGCTGTTTCGCAGTCCGGGCAATTGTGGCACTTCCACGGCGCAGTGTATCTAAGCTCAGGTCATCAGCTTTACCCAATCCTACCAGGATAATTTTACGGATTGGGCTACCGGATCCGACACGGGTGACAGCAGAACTACTAGTGCTACCCTTAAATTCTGTTTCCTCGATCAATTCTGTAATCGTACCAGTCAGTTTCTGATCCAACTCGGCTAAATCACCAGTCAGGTCTACAGCATCCTCAAATAACCCAATGGCTAAAGCATCACCAGTCCAGTCTAACCTTAGTGTATCGGTTCCGCGAATTTCCATATTTTTTTCTGTCTAGGTAATTACAATGAATAGTTTTTGAACCAATACCATAACAAATATTGACTGGTAATGGGGTGAGGGGGTGTGGCGGTTAGTTAGTGTAAAGATTGTTGAAATTTTATCTGACGATTAACGAAAAAAACATTCTATCTGTGTTATATTTAGAATTGATAATCATAAACTATCAATAAACTTGTTCCGGATCGAGACGTTTATGGCTCAAAATATCGAGTCAGTTAACACACAAAAAGTAAATCCTCGACAACGCTATACGAAACTAAACATTTTTGTCGAGGTCTTACTGGCTTGACGAGGTAAGCCAAACTAGAAAGAAGTGTTCTATTGACTTAAGCGATGCTTGATTGTAGAGCCACTTGAGGAATATTTCCCCTTAATTGCTGATTTCTGGTTTCCATCCTATGCCTCTGCTCGACCCCAACCGTTCTTATAGCTTCAGTGAAATAGCCAAACTCAAAACTCCGACGGATGAAATCTTGGCAGAATATGGCTATTCACTAGAACGTACCTTATTGGATTTGCGGCAATATCAGGGTGAGTTAGATCGATTGCAGGAGCGCCAATCACGCCTCGAAGAAATCTTACCTTACCTGGATCTGAGCAACGAACAATCCCGGCGGGAGATGTTAATTGCACCTGTGATGGCAGATTTAATTCACTACACAAGGGCGCAATTGCGAATTGAGTATTCAATCAAGGTCAGCAATCAGCTTCAAGGCGCGTTGGACTATTTGCTGAGGACAACGACTAATCTGTTAGTAGTTGAGGCAAAGCAAGAGGATCTTACCAATGGTTTCACTCAGATGGCAGTCGAACTGATCGCTCTCGATCAGTGGGAGAAATGCGCATCGGTTGAGCAACAGCCACAACTATTTGGAGCCGTTTCAACTGGAACAATCTGGCAGTTTGGTATTCTGCACCGTCAAGATAAATTAATCACCCAACAATTGACTCTCTACCGGGTACCAACGGATTTAGAACCCTTAACCAGAATTCTGATCGCAGCGCTCTCTAGCAGTAATTGAGTAAGAGAGTCACTGCTCTATTGTTGAGCAACTTGAGGAATATTTCCCCTTAAACCAGTCATCAACTTCAAAGCATAAATCTTGACTGGACGAATCCGGCGCAGCATCCATAACCCGAGACGGCGTATCGCCACTATTGGTAACCAGTTGTTGGAAAACATCCGATCTAGGGTATCGGTAAACCCTAAGATGACAAGATTCTCTTGCTTGCGCCAGTTTTCATAGCGCTTAAGAACCTCTATGGCTCCAATATCTTCCCCTGCTTGGTGTGCTTCAGTCAAGACTTGGGCAAGGGCAGCAGCATCGCGAATCCCAAGGTTTAGTCCTTGACCACCGACAGGATGGCAGCAATGGGCAGCATCACCAATTAGTGCTAATCTTGACTGAATATAGCGATCGCTCTGCATCAACTGCACTGGAAACAAATAGCGATCGCATTCCAACTCCAAGCGACCCAACAGACCACCAGTGTAGTATTCCAGCTTAGCGAGAAACTGATCTTCGTCTAGTTCTTTTAAAGCTTTGGCTTCAGCATGGGGTGCTGTCCACACCACCTGGCAGCGATTCTCTGATAAGGGCAGCACCCCCATCGGACCACTAGGCCAGAAGCGTTCAAAAGCCGTATTATTATGGGGCTTTTCAGTTTTAATCCGGGCAGTCACACAAGATTGCCAGTATTTCCAGCCACGAGTCGTAATCCTAGCCCTAGTCCGAATTTGCGATCGCGCTCCATCAGCCGCCACCAAGAGCCTTGTCCTGATTCGATGCTGAGTATCACCCTCCTTGACAGTAATCTCCACCCCAGACTCCTGATAGTCTACATCCACTACTTCTGCTGGACACAGCCAGTCAACATTGGGGCAATCTGTCAAAAATTCTTGCAACGACGTTAGCACCGGACGGTGTTCTCCCACATACCCTAGGGCGTTGGTACCTAAATCTGAAGGGGAAAAATTTACCACACCGGAATGGTTAGCATCGGAAAGCTTGATCTGCCGAAATGTGCTAATCTGCGGCAGGATTTTATCCCAAACCCCAATACCTGCAAAAATACGCCCTGAGAGGATAGACAAAGCATAGGCTTGTATCCTGGCAGCTGCCACTGACTTCGGTTTTGCTTCTATGAGTAATACGCTCAACCCAGAATGTTTCAACGCACAGGCCAGGGTAGAACCAGTAATGCCACCACCCACAATGGCTAGGTCGTAATCAAAACTTTGATGGGTTGCTGAGGTAGTTTGAATCAGCAGTTCCAGCGCCATAACTATAGTAGTAAGTGTCTCGGTAAATAGTAATATATACTCTTTTTCATTGTGACGCTTTTAGATCAACCCATCAACTGATCCAATTTTGCTCAACCTGGAAACACACGACTTAACTCTAGGCACAAATCTCCAAGACCAGGAATGGTAACCGTTTCATTGGGCAACACCACCCGTTTGACCCGATAGCCGAAATTTCTTTGAGTATCTTGATAGGGCTGAGTATAGCACTCTAGTTGACCAGCCACCAGGTTAACAATCCAGTAATCCTGAACTTGGTTTTCTGAATATAAAGATAGCTTTACGGTCTGGTCATACTCCAGGGTTGAATCTGACACCTCAATAACCAGCAATATATCCTTTGGATAAGGGTGATTTGGCAAGTAGTCATCTGCCTGACCCCATGCGATCGCAACATCCGGTTCCGGTTCACTGTCGTTGGATAGGATGATTGGTTCCTGTCCCCTTACTACCCCACGGTCGCCTACTAGTCTGTCCAACTCTCGCCATAACTTAGTGTTGCAAACCGAGTGGGAGGTACCCTTCGCCACCATTTGTATTAACTCTCCCCGAATCAACTCCACCCGGTCATCTTCTGTTAGAAAACCATTATCAATCAAGCGATGATAGTCAGCTAGGCTAAAGCGCTTAGTTTTGATCAGGGTCATGATAACTTAACTTTAAAAACACAGCTTAATTGTATGAGGAGTTATTCTTTTCCAATTTATCAACCCATGCCTCTAGTGCCTTGATTTTTTCAGTCCAAGTTATGGTTTAACTCACCCCAATATCAATTAATTCAATATTCCCTATTTTATCATAAAATAGGCTTTAATTTTCAGCTTCTGGTAACCAATCCTGATCTAAGGCCAATCCAAGAGAATAGGGGCAAGCCTCTGGGAAAACCGAAACAGGCATTCCGGTTTGCTGGGCTGCCTTACGGCGAGCCCGCTGATAGCTTTGTTCCAGCTGCTGGGCTGGATAGCTCCTGAGACTGGGACTATCTTCAATAGCTAGCTCAATCTGAGTCCGAGCGTCAGTAATCGAATCCAGCCAGCTATCCGAGCGACGCTGATGCTGGTATTGCCACTTGAGCAAATGTAACAGCAGGCGAATCAATTGGCTAGTAATTCCCCGCCTTTCACTCTTGCCCAAGTCTTCAACCTCCTCAATCAGATTTTCTAAGTCAATCTCTTGCCAACGACCTTCTCGCAACAGCTGTGCTGTTTGTTGTGTCCAGGAATGAAAGTCTTTTGTGTATGATTTTTCCACAACTGTCTCTCCCTTTATATACCCAATTTATCTCTTAATTTATTAACTCTTGCCTCTTGCCTCTTGCCTCTTGCCTCTTGCCTCTTGCCTCTTACCTCTTGCCTCTTACCTCTTACCTCTTGCCTCTTGCCTCTTACCTCTTGCTAGCTTGCCTATTGCTAGCTTGCCTATTGCTAGCTTGCCTCTTGCCTCTTGCCTCTTGCCTCTTGCCTTTCCTTAATCCAATCTATTTTGATTTGGGTTTAATGCCATGACAAATAGTGCGATCGCTTTCATCGATTTCAGCATTGTGCTTGAGATAATCCCCTACCCAATTACAAGCCCGACCCAGAAGGTCATTGAAATCTAAACTTATATCCATATCCCACATAATCACATTGCCATTGGAGTCAGATGAAGCCAGGATTTTGCCATCGGGACTGAAACTGAGGCTAAAAACCCCATCATTATGTCCAATCAGAGTTTCAATTTCTTGCCCCTTCAAATTCCAGAGTTTAACCGTTTTGTCACCACTAGCCGAAGCAATCATCTTGCCATCTGGGCTGAAACTAACGCTAAACACCTTACCCTGATGCCCTTTGAGAGTTCGGATTTCTTTACCGTCTCTACTCCAAAGTTTAACCGTTTCGTCCTCACTACCAGAGACAAGCATCTGACTGTCGGGACTAAAACTGACACTCCAGATCACATCATCATGACCTTTGAGGATAGTAGGAGTTAAGCAAAAAGGCAAAAAATTTATGTTATGGTCTGATCCAACTGCTGGTTTTAAGTTTGCTGGTTTTAAGTTTGCTGGTTTTAATTCACCATTACATAAATTTTCGCGACTCCAAAGCTTAATAGTATTATCATCACTACCAGCAGCAATCATCAGACCATCGGGACTAAAATTAACACTTCTAATCGCAGCCCTAAGCTTTTTAAACCTTTGGGGTTCTGTTCCTTTAAAACTCCAAAGCTTAACAGCTTGATCCCAACTGCCAGATACAATCGTCTGACTGTCAGGGCTGAAACTAACGCTAAAGACTCCAGCCTTATGCCCCTGGAGTGTTTGGATTTTTTTACCATCCTTACTCCAAAGTCTAACCTTACTATCCCGGCTAGCCGTAGCAATAGTTTTGCCATCCGGGCTAAAACTCACACTAAACACTACATCTCTGTGGTTTTCTAGAACGTTTGGAGTCAAACAAAAATCCAGTAGATTGATAGTTTTACTAGACCTTATTTCCCCTAATCCTTGCTTGCTACAGGTATAATCTAAATGCCATAGTTTAGCAGTTTTATCTTCACTAGCACTAGCCAAAGTTTTGCCATCTGGGCTGAAACTAACACTCCAGACTAAACTCTTATGACCCTTGAAGGTGCGAGGTGTTTTGGCATCTAAGCGCCAGAGTTTAATGGTTTTATCTTCACTAGCACTAGCCAGAGTCTTGCCATCTGGACTAAAGCTAAGGTCATAAGCCCCAGCCTGATGCCCTCGGAAGGTTTGGAGTTCCGAGCCATCAAGGCTCCAGAGTTTAACGGTTTTATCCCGACTAGCAGAGGCGAGGGTTTTGCCATCCGGGCTGAACCTGACGCTTCTGACTCCAGCTAATTTCTTTGGAAAAGTCTTCAGTTTCCGACCATCAAGGCTCCAGAGTTTGATAGTCTTATCCTCACTAGCAGAAGCAATCATCTTGCCTTGGGGTGAGAAACTGACGCTATAAACCTCAGCCTTATGCCCCTTGAACGTTGCCATACTTCTGCCGTCCAGGTGCCAGAGTTTGATAGTATTGTTACTTCCAGCAGAAGCCAGAATTTTGCCATCCGGACTAAAGCTGATGCTGCGATATCCAGCCGCAATCCCCTCAAAAGTTTGGAGTTGCTTGCCATTGAGGCTCCACAGCTTGACAGTATTATCGTTACTAGCCGTAGCCAGCATCCTGCCGTCCGGACTAAAACTCACGCTCCGCACTCCACGCTGATGTCCTTTAAAGGTTTGGAGGTTTTTCCCGTCTAAGCTCCACAGTTTGACCGTCTTATCCTGACTAGCTGTAGCAATAGTCTTGCCATCTGGGCTGAAACTCACATTCCAAACGGTACCGTCATGTCCCTTCAAGGTTTGGAGTGCCTGACCGTTGCGGCTCCACAGTTTGACAGTATGGTCTTTACTAGCAGAAGCAATCAGATTACCGTCAGGGCTAAAACTAACACTAGTAACCCAACTGTTATGGCCTACCAAACGGTTGTATTCTCTAACCCAAGACACTGCTCCGTGCAATGCTGTCCTAACCAGACTCTCAGTTTCAGGTTTTACACTGCGTCTCTGTTTTTGCAGTTGCCGTGCAGCCCTGATTGCTTCGATCAGGGCATCAAATTCCTGATGTGATTTTCTCAGAGCCAGTGAATATCGACTCAGAGCATTAATGTGACCTTCGCTAACTGTTTCTGCTCGTTTCCATTGCATGAAAGCAACCAAGCCAAAGCCAACAGCTGCTGCAAATGCTGTACTCATCAAAGTAAGGGACAACCGTAAGATGACTAATCGACGCTTTTCCCGTTTTCTCAAAATCGATATGGCATCCCGACTTTTAGCAATATATTCCTTGTGTAAAGGTGTCGCAGTCGGCTGTTTATCATTGGTCTCGGCATCAAGCAACCATTGTTGGGCAATAGAAAATTCGCTGCCACGCAACAGCAAATCTGTATCTTGGTTAGACTGCTGCCATTCCCTAGCTCGCTGCAACCATTTGGTGTGACTGCGCACATGCTCTCGGTCAGTATCAAGGGTTCTGACCAATTCACTTAAATTGGGATAAAAATCTCCACCATGCCTGTTGAAATCAATCCACTGGATGCTAGCTAATCCAGGATGTAGCATTTTTGCTGGTACCTGTATAGAAAGCACAGTCACAAACCGTTTATTTAATGTCTGAGCATAGTCTACCTCCCCAGCACAGTAGGGTGAATTTACCGAAGCAGGGGAAATAATAAATAAGAAATTATCAGACTGTTCAATTCCACGATAGATTTCCTCCTGAAAATCACTGCTCGGAGGAATACTTTCTTGGTCAAACCAAGTCGTTTTACCCTGTAACTGCAATGCCTCATTTAACTTCCTAGCCAAATCTGAATCAGTACGAGAATAAGAAATAAAAACGTCTAGATAAGATTCCGTTGGTTGATTCGTGCTAGCAGCAAGGAATTCTTCATGTAACTCTAGGGGTGGATGTTCCAGGCGTTGCCAATTTACGTTCAGCCAGTTTTCGTAATAGTTTAAATTGTGACCCCGCAATAAAATGCTATAATTGCGGTTTTGGGTCAGCCATTTTAGCGCTTTGACTAACAAAAGCTTATGCTCTTCGTAATAGAGAGCATCTTGATTTAATTCTTTTAATAATTGAGCAGCCATGAAGCGGTAGTTTGCTTCATGGTTAGACTTAGTAAAATCCAGGAATTGTAATGAGCGAATTTTCGGTGGTATTTGGTCAATTTCCGTGTCTTCAATCAGTAGGGATATAATCCGTTTATTGTGAGCAAAGGCGTGTTCAAGCTCTTGCTGACAGTATTTTGATTGAATCGAATTGGGTGAAATTAAGTAAATGACATTATCAGCTTCCTCAATTCCTTGGTTGATTGCCGCTTGGAAGTCTATACCGGTTTTAATATCCGTTTCAGGTTTCCAGATTGTGATTCCTTCCCGCATCAGGGTTTTGCCAAGTTTATCCTTTATATCTTGATCTTTATCAGAATAAGATATAAACACTTGGGTCATTAAATTATTGGCATTTTTGATGCTTTCACAAATAAACTCACAATGTAAATCCGTTGGCACACAAGGAGCCTGATCTTTTTGAAACCGTACCTTTAACCAAGATTCAGCTTGAATCCGTTCTGACTGGATTAACAGGTGGTTAGTTTGTTGTTGATTTCTGTCCCACTCCAGAGCTTTAACTAAAAACCGAGTATGCTGTTCTACATAATCAGCATGCTTACGGATAGAATTCATTAATTGTTTAAAGGACGCTTCAAAATCGTTGATTTTATCTTGGAAATAGATCCAGTTCAGTTTACGGATAATCGTAGGAATTTTCTCCCGAGGGGATTTAACATGCACTAAAGGAATAATGCGTTTATTGTATTTAATAGCCAGTTCAATTTCTTTGAGGCAGTATTTTGAATTAACGGCATGGGGGGAAATGATAAAAATGAAGTTATGATTTCTCTCAATGCCATTATCAATCTGATGCTGCCAATCGACAGCAGGCGGAATGTCCTTCTGGTCAAACCAGACAGTTAAGCCCAATTGTGTTAGTCTAGCTTCAAGTTTAGTAGCAAAGGCTTTGCTGTCAGCACGTCCGTAGGAGATAAAGGCATCGAAAAATGTAGTCATTTGCCCAGGGGTCTAAGTGAGGAGATCTACTTAACACTACACTTGTAACACCCTGGATTTCGTAAATCGAGCAAGCTTGAAGAGTTGTGAGAAGGAAATAGGGGTGACGGATGGGTAACGGATGGGTAACGGATATAACGAATGGGGAGCAGGTGAACAATGGTCAGGATTTAGGTGTCACCTCTGGTGCTCTGCCCATAGGCTAAATGATTACCACAAGAAAGCCAGTCTGTCAAGCACGTATATGATATTATAAAAGATCTCATTTAGTATCCACTGTCTTAGACGGAGACGGGTTTTTTCCCTGATCCTCCGACTCCTGGGTTTCACCATAAAGTTCTGCTAGTGCATCATTCATCTCTTGCACCCAGCCTACATTTTCGCTTTGGATGGTTTTCTCTGTACTGATCACCAATAACTCAAATTTCTCCAATTTTTCCTCGTCTGACAGACCATGCCACCAAGTGCTTATATCGTACAAATCATCAGCTGCTTGGTTGTAGGCAATCAGCGTTGTCTCAACCCGTTTCAATTCCAGGAAACTGGAAAATGCCGCAGCAAAGGCTGTACTGACCGCCACCCAGATGTCTTCACCCAGCGCCACCAGAAATGAACCCACACCGCCCAAGATATATACTCCCCACTGGTAGCCATGCAATTGTATATCAAGTTTCCTAGTTCGCTTTCGGTACCACTTAAACTGGTCTTCCACTCGCCAGACTAGGTAGTTTTCAGGGGTTAGGTCAGAAAACTTATCATCTTGATTATGCTGTTGAGCTTCCTGACGTTTCTTGTCCTTGCTTAAGGATGAGCGTTTTCTCCGGGAAACTTCCCCTTCGTAGGGGCTAAAACTAGTGTGGTGAACTGTAGTTCCCTTTAGCCTTTGACTAATCACCTTGACCTTACGTGCCAGCTTAGCATCCCGGGACGTGTTATCACTGTATTCCCCAACTTGCGCACGGTAACAGTAAATTTCCCTTTTAATTGCCTCGGCACTACCCCGTAACAGAATCCAATTGCCACCTTTGTCGAACTTAACTGCACCTGCTAGTAGTACACTTAGAGCAATTGGCACTAGTAGAAGAACGTAGTGAATCACTTTGACCGTGTGGTGTGACTCAGTGAGGCGTTCTACCAACATTGAGTGGACCACAGCTAGCAAAGTAGCCAACACACTCAATACCAGAATTCCTATCCGCAGCAGAAAGAAACGTTTCTGAGCCGCTGTGGCATTTTTGCTATAGGTACGCTGACGTTCCCAAGCACGTTTGAGGGTTGGGCTTGGCCCAGGGGAGTATGTAGCTTCTACTTCTGAGGTCATGGCAGTCTAAGCTGTTGTGCATTTAAACTGTATAAGCGCGTGAAATCAAATAAAAAAGATAGATCTCAGTCCCCTTTTGCCTTTTGCCTTTTGCCAATAGCCATGCATGCCTAAAGCCATTGCTAAAACGGATTTAAAATGCGTTTTAGCTTATGTACTTTTGACTGTATACCTTGACTGTCTGGTCAGTCCCTCCATGATGATTTTAGTCAATTCACTGAATGGTTGTGAGAGGTCATAACAGGTCAAGTGATTTTGTTGTAAGTGATTTGGTTGTAATAGTTCCGTAACAGATTCTCGTGCTTCTTGTTCTGGATAGCTTACTGCCATAGTAATTTCATCTGCCAACCGACCACTGCCGCCAAGAACTACCAATGGTCGTCCAGCTTTCTTGTTTTCAAATAAGTCTAGCAAGGTAATCGCCCCACCGTTAGCCATTACTGTGACTGATGGCTTTCCGTCTGCCAGGGTAGTAGCTATACGAGCCAACCAGGGGGATTCATCACCCCAGGTAGACCCAGGAATCAGCACAAAATGAGTATGATGTGGCTCCAGTGATGTTTCACCAGAATACGAGGGGGGTGCATCAGGAAGCGCAATCTTGCCCACTGGGGCAATACCTACTAAGGGAAAGGTGCCAGCAATCTCAGCACGAGCTTGCCCCATCATCTGCATTACCCCAGTATCGGTACCACCATCCACCACACATGCTCCGAGGGTTTCAGCAATGGGAGCTAGTACATTGACAAACAACAAGCGCAAACGAGCCATACTCTGATCACTCATCTTACTTGCCCCCCCGACTACCACTAAAACCGGACGGGAGCCGTGAAGACCGATTTGGTTCAGGGCAGCAGACAAGTCCACAGGATGATCCACTTGAATCGCACAAGCCGTTTGCCCATTCTTGAACGTGAGTTTGAGAGGCTGGTTATTTAAGAACTGCTTGAAGATGAGATGGTTTGGCTTGTATCCATCCTGGGACAAAGCACCGGACTTAGCTAAAACCCTCCTCTTGCGCAATCGGGGGGGAGCGATGCCTGCGCATCTAGCCATTAAGACCTTTTGGTGATCTGTTCGCTTTTGCTTTGTCTTGGCAGATAGAAACATTTAAAATCACCTATAGTGGTTTATAATATTCTATCTGCTAGATCATGCTGAGGGACATCAGCTGATCAGACATCTCGAAATTGGCGGTAACATTTTGTACATCCTCCAAGTCTTCCAGAGCATCCATTAATTTTAAAAGCGTCCGCGCCAGATCTGGGTCAGTCACTTCCACCGTATTACTAGGAATCCAGCGCAACTGCGCCTCACTGACCTCAAAGCCCTGATTTTTCAAGATTTGACTCAGGTTTTCCAGGTTGCTAACTTCTGTAAATACCTCAGCCGTTACACCTTCAGAATCTTCGTTCAACTCATAAGTTTGAGCTCCCCCTTCAAGGGATGCTTCAAACAAATGGTCCTCTGTGATATCACCCGTAAGCGTAACGACACCCTTTTGCTCAAACATCCAGCTAACGCAGCCTGTTTCACCCAGATTACCACCATTCTTAGTGAATACTGAACGCAGGTCAGCTGCTGTCCGATTCCGATTATCAGTAAAAGCTTCTATCAAGATAGCAACGCCTCCTGGACCATAACCCTCATAGCGAATCTCTTCAAGATTGTCACTCTCATTGCCTAGGGTACCGGCTCCTTTTGCGATCGCTCTTTCAATGTTCTCATTGGGAATCCCTGCTGCCTTAGCCTTTTCCACCGCTTGCCGCAGCTGAAAATTACCCTCCGGATCCGGGATGCCATTGCGAGCAGCTACTATAATCTCCCGAGATATTTTAGCAAAGGTCTTACCTTTAACTGCGTCCACCCTCGCTTTCTGACGCTTAATATTTGCCCATTTACTATGTCCTGCCATAACGGTTAAGTTAATTACTACCCAAGTTACAAAATACCTCCACTTCTTGGTTTAAGCATATAACCTACCCAAGTCATCTCCTAAAATAGACTATTCTCTCTCCTAGGATAGCTACCAACTGAAGGAAAGAAAGTCCATGGTAAATGCTATATCCTAAATGGTTTTTGGTCAAGGGATTAGCCCTTTGGAGATTAGGGGTAGCATTACTTGCACTGTAGTTTGTTCTCCTAGTGTACTATCTATTCTTAATTTACCACCGTGTAACTCAGCTAGACGTTTAGCAATCAGCAGCCCCAACCCTGAGCCTTGTTGTTCGTAAAAGTTACCTTTACATTGTAAGTCAGCTTTCAATTCGGCCATTTCAGCTTCAGATATCCCTTGCCCCTTGTCGTGGACTGACAAGATCAAGGTATTATTTTCTGAATAGCTATTTCCCCAAACAGGTGTTCCCTCTTGTGATAATTTAAAGGCATTATTAATTAACTCTTCCAACATTTTATTAAGTCGGTTTGGCGACCTAGCAATAGTAGCCTCTTCCCAATCTAATTGCAAATCCGCAACCCGTCCTGTTTTTTGAGCAATATTCTGAATCAAATTAGCCAGAACCGGATTAGGTAATTTACTGGTAGTCTTTCGCAGATTTTATTATTTTTTGGAATCTGTAGCGTTCATTTCAAGCTCTGCATAAAGTCAAAAGTTCTGAATTAACCTTAATAACCGTTCAGCAGACTGATGGATATCTTCTGCCATAGTCTTAATTTGATATCGTTCCAAACTCTACCATTTCTCCATGATTAGTTTGGAAATATCCAGAATCCGATTTAGGGGTTTATCCATTTCATAGAGCAAAGACAGTTTAATATGGCTGCGCAAATCATCCAGTTTTTTATCTTTTTGCAACTCAAGGGCAGCTTGCTTTTACAATCGAGTAGTAATTGCTCCTAGTAGTTCTACTCTAGTAAATGGCTTGGTCAGATAATCATCTGCTCCTAATTCCATTCCTTGGCGCTGATCAGTTTTTTCAGCTCTAGCTGTGAGAAACATAAAAGGAATGGTTGCCGTAGCAGGATGTTTGCGCAACGCATGCAATACCTTATAGCCATCAATTTTTGGCATTATAACATCTTAAATAATAAATTTAGCGTTTATAATGGTCTAACTCGATACTAATCCGACCATTCCTACCAGCAATCTCCTCAAAATATTTAGCTTCCAGTAACTCCAGTATATTTTCTCGTACTGAAGGTTCATCTTCAATTAACATAATTTTTGTTCTTACCATTTTTTTGCGCTTTGTGAAACTAATCTAATTGACTTGAGGTAGTGGGAAGCCAATACCGCTATTGAGTAAACGTTTAAATTCCGACGCTGGTAAAGCCCTACTAATCAAATGACCCTGAACTCGATCACATTTATGAGAATAAATAAAATCCAATTCTTCTTGAGTTTCTACTCCTTCAGCAATCAGTTGTAGATTTAAACTTTTTGCCATTTGTATAATAGCCTTAGTAATAGCAGCCTGGTTAGGTTTCTGCACAATATTACGGACAAAGCACTGATCAATTTTGAGAACGTCAAAGGGAAATTGTTGTAAATAGCTTAATGAAGAATATCCGGTACCAAAATCATCAATTGCAATTTCTAAGCCTAGGTTTTTTAGATCATTTAACTGACGAATAGCCGTCTCAGTGTTTTTTACTAGTATACTTTCAGTTAGTTCTAGTTCTAGAGTTCGATAGGTTAACTCAGTTGACTGCAAAATCTTGACTAAATTATGGTAAAATTCCGGTTTATTAAATTGACGACCTGATATATTTACTGCTATACGAAAAGAGGTATATCCATCATTTTGCCAGACTTTAGCTTGCTGACAAGCCTGCTGTAATATCCATTCTCCAATGGATAGAATTAGACCCGTTTCTTCCGCAATCGGAATAAATTTTGCTGGTGGAATCAAACCAAGTTCTGGATGATGCCAACGTAATAGAGCTTCAGCACCAACAATTTTTCCTGTCTCGAGACTGATTTGGGGTTGATAGTAAACCTGGAATTCTTCCCGTTCCAAAGCATAGCGTAAGCTACTCTGCAAGGTAAGATGATTTGAAGAATTGACATTCAAGGCACTGGTGTAAAACTGATATTGATCACCACCGTGACGCTTTGCCTGAAGCATCGCCTGGTTGGCATGATTGAGTAATTGTTCAACGTCTTCACCATCACGGGGATAAATTGCAATACCAATACTGGCGGTTATAAAAACTTCTTGATCATCCAGAACGATGGTTTGATAGAGGCTCTCAAGAATGCTTTTGACAACATTTATGACATCTTTTTTGTGTTGAGCTGTGGCTATAATAACGGCAAATTTATCGCCATTTAAACGAGCAACTGTACCCTGAATATCCACACAATTAGTGAGGCTTTCAGCCACAAATTTTAGTAAGTAATCTCCCCAAAAATGACCCAGATTATTGTTAACTTGATTAAACCGATCTAAACCCAAACACAGAAAGGTAACCAGTTTTTGATTATCGTCGATGTGTTGTTTTACTTGCTTAAACCGTTCTCGCAACGACAGGCGATTAGGTAGGTTTGTCAAGCTGTCATGGTGGATCAAGTAATTGAGTTTATTTTTAGCTTCCTGAAGTTCAGTATTGTAATGCTTATGAACAGCAGCTTTTTTTTTGAGTCTACTGGCAATTGACCCTAGGAGCTCTGCTCTGGTAAAGGGTTTGGTAATATAGTCGTCTGCCCCTAGTTCCATACCCTGACGAAAATCATTTTTAGCCGCCTTTGCGGTTAAAAAAATAAAGGGAACTGTTGCCATCATTGAGTCTTGACGCAGGGATGTTAAGACACTGTAACCGTCCATTTCCGGCATCATGACATCACAGATAATTAAATCTGGGATAGTTCCTTTAGCTAAATTAACACCAACACGACCATTTTCTGCTCCAATGACATCAAACCCTTCAGCGTCCAGGAGTTCTATAATGTTTTCCCGGACAAACTCTTCATCTTCAATAACTAATATTTTTCTCATCATTAATTTGATAGCACGTAATATATTGGCAGGGTTACAGTAAACGTTGTACCGACAGTTACCTCACTTTCTAGATCAATTTGACCTTGGTAGATATCGAGACACTTTTTGACAATTGCCAGTCCTAAGCCAGTGCCGGTAATTGTACCGACATTCGTACCTCGATAGAAGGTCTCAAAGAGTAGTCCTTGGTCTTCTTCAGGAATACCAATACCTTGATCGCTGATTTTAAAGATAGCCTGATTGGCAGAGCAAGTGAGTTTAATCTCAACCGTGCTACCTTTGGGAGAATACTTCAGTGCATTACTCAGCAAATTCTCCAAAATTTGCCTAAGCAATTTTTCATCCATATACGGTCGGGCGGATGAGAACGAACTAGCCGCATTATTTCTTCCATGATTACTACCTAATTTATTTTCAAACTTTTCTAAGCTATAAGTAAATTTTATTGTGTGATAATTTCGGTCATTAAGCTGGATTTGATAAATTAAATCGGTGCAAAAACTTTCCAAGTCTATCGGGGTTAATTTTAACTCTATTTTACCAGATTCTACCTTGCCAATCAGCAATATATCATTCAAAAGTCTGGTCATATGTTGAACCATGTTTTGAATGCGATGTAGGTGATTATTTATTTTATATTCTGACCATTTTGTTCCGTAATGTTCCAGTAACTCTGCTGATGAATAAATCGTGGTTAGAGGGGTACGAAATTCGTGAGATGTCATGGTAATAAACCGGGATTTTAGCTCCCCAAGTTGTTTCTCTTTAGCCAGTGCATTTATAATTTCTACTTCCGTTTCTTTCCGTTTAGTGATATCTCTATCAACCCCTCGATAACCACAAAACTTGCCAATACGATCAAAAATTGGTACACCACTGGTTTCCAGAACCACTAACTGACGATTTTTGTGAATTCTGGTATTTTCCAAGTTGCTAAAGGGGTGTTTTAAAACGGTAAAGGAAGCCAAAATTTCCATCACACGTTTTGCCTCTTCCTGTGACATTAAGTCAAAGGGAGTTTTGCCAACTACTTCTGATGGTTCATAACCGAGTAAGTCCCAGACTTTGGGACTAGCGTAGGTATAGACAGCATTTTCATCCATCTCCCACATCCAATTGCTACTAATTTCTACAACATTACGAAACCGCTCTTCACTCTGCCGCAACTGCTCTTCTGCCTTCTGGCGCTCAATAATCTCCCCCTTGAGTGCTTGGTTCGCTTTCCTCAGAGCAGCGGTACGTTGTTGAACTCTGACTTCCAAAGCATCATTGACTTGTGCTAGGGTGAGTCGTGCTTCAATACGCTCAGTGATATCCTGGACAATAACAGCAACTTCATCTAACCCACTTTTAACAATACGAGCCTCAAAGTAGCGGAGTTTACCATCTTGTCTGATTGGGGACTCAATAACTTGGATCTCATCACTTTCTAGGGCTATTTCCACATGCTCCCAAATTAATCCTGCTACCTCAGTGGGTAAACAGTTATGTAAATGTTTCCCAATACAGTTATTGGTGAGAAACAGCACAGGGTTTTCAATGGCCGCTTTCCAATCCAAGTAAAAGCCATCCCGATTGACACGAAAGATTACATCTGGTATCGCTTCTAAGAGGGCTCGGTTTCTAGCCTCGCTTACTTTTAGTGCAGACTCTTTTTGTTTAAGTTCTTGGCTTTGTTTTTGATAGAGTTGCTCAAGTTCTTGGTGGGTTAGGGCAATGGCAAAATGATCGGCGATCCCTCGGATAAAGGCAATTTCTTGGACTGTCCATTCTCGTTCGTGATCGCACTGATACAAGGTGATACTACCTAGACAAGACTGCCCATGCAGCAGTGGCACCATCATGATGGTACGGAGGTCACATGGATAGGTTAATTCCTTCAGTTCTGGTGGGAGTTTTCCCTGGGATTCAGGAATAATCAACGGTTTGCCCTGAGCTAGCCAGGAGTGATAACTCTGAAAGAGGTGGCGAAATACCTCGATCAGACATGGCTCGCCTGTACTCTCCACTGATTGGGTAATGGGAAAGCTAACTTGATGAGTTGCCATAGCTGGAGGGTGGTGAGTGGGAAACATTAAACAGCCACTCACTTGCAAGATTTGATGTAATTGATTAGCTATGGTGGGTAGCAATTCATTGAGGACTAACGTCCCCCTTGTAACCTGGGCAATCTGGTTAATCATTTCCGCTTGGACTTTCAAGAGGTGATAGTCCACTCTTTGATGTCCAGTGCTCGATTCCATGGGTGTATGCTCAGGTAACATAACCAATAAAATTAGCTAAGATCGGAACTGTCTAGCCTAGACTGGACATAGATTCAACCGCCATCAACTCCACGCTGTACGATAATTTTCAGCCCATCCCCACCAATCCCGGGGATTTGAGGTCAGTTGTCCATTGTCAGTTGTTTTGCACCTACTAGCTTTTAGCTATGGGCTAAGTGCTAATTACATGCATGCAACTGACCATTGACCACTGACCATTGCAAGGCGTCGATTCATGCCCATACCAAGAAAATAGGGGCAACACTCGCCGCCCAACCTTAGGTGATGGTAAGATGTTATACCACCACTAGATGCCTAAATTGTTGCACAGTCTTAATTTCTAGCCCTCGTGGAAACTACGGTGTCTTAGCTAGTTTGTCTATCTTGACACCTGTAAATTCACGAACAGTTAGTGTATCATTGGTCTTTGGTGATTAGTTATGGGTCATTAGCGTCCCTCAGCTAAATTAGCCCTAGGTCTTACCCGTTCGCGCCACTGTCGCCCCTTGGGCGAAGGGAAGTGTGAGATGATGAGTCAAGTGCGATTCGTTGGTTATAAACCTTGCCCCGTAAGGGTTTTGGGGGATTAACCGCTAGGACAAATTACTGAACCTAGACAACTTGGTAACCATGGTGGTGAAAATCCACCCCTCGTGAAATCCGAGTNTATATGTAACAATTACTCCTCATCGTGAATTTCTGCCTGCGGATACCCCAGACCAGAAACTATTTGTGATGTTGAAACTGCGACCGACCAAAGAAGTAGCAGTCGAGCTACCCTCAACTAGTTTTGCCTTTGTGATCGATACCAGTGGTTCCATGGATGAAGTGGTGGAACGGCGCAGAAAACCTATAGGCAGAGTGTACACACAGGATGGAAACAACTATGAGGAAGTGAGAGGTGGTAAAACCAAGATCGATATTGTGATTGAGTCACTGTTAAATTTAGTGAGGTCTAACCAGTTAGGTGGAAGCGATCGCATTGCCATTATCCAATTTGACGACCAAGCCTCTACTATTGTTAGACTAACACCAGCAACTCAAACTATCGAGTTAGAAGCAGGGATTGAGAAACTCCGTAACTACAGTGGTGGCACCTGCATGGGAGAAGGAATGGAGCAGACCCTGACTATGCTCTCCGGTCAAACCATGACCAGTCGTCGTGCTTTAATTTTTACTGATGGTCAAGCCTTTGATGAAGAAGAATGTCGGGAACTCGCGAAACAATTTGCCGAAAACGGTATCCCGATTACAGCCTTGGGAGTTGGTGACTACAATGAAGATTTACTGATCAACCTCAGCGATACTACTGCTGGTCACCTTCACCATATCGTTTCAGGAGATGCCACAGGTACTGATGTTGCTATTAGGGACTTACCCCAAATCCTGTTTAGAGAATTTAGCCAAGCCCAACAGGAAGTTGTTAATAACCTTACCCTTACTGCCAAGACAGTTAAGGGGGTAAAACTCACCCGTGTTGTCCGGGCTTACCCTGATCAAGCGGAATTTCCCCTGATTCAATACCCCTATCTGATTGGCACCGCTATCGCCAATGATGAAACGGTCTTTATTCTGGAATTCACCATCGACAGTCACAGCAGCTCCCGTGTACGTATTGCCCAACTTGGTTTAACCTACGATATTCCAGGACAAAATCGCCGGGGTGAGCTGCCACCTCAAAATGTGGTAGTTCAATTTGTTGCTGGTCAGAGCGGAGCGGCACAAGTAGACCCGGAAGTAATGGGTTATGTACAACAGTGCAATATTTCTCAGCTAGTCACTCAAGCTACCAGACTGGCTGATAGTAATCCCGAAGAAGCAGGAAAACTATTAGATACTGCCCGTCGGATGACAGTCAGGATTGGCAACCAAGCCATGCTTGAATCTCTCAATCAAGCTCAAGACGAGTTACGCAAAACTCGCAAGATTTCTTCTGGAACTCGTAAAACCATCAAAATGGGTTCCAGAGGTAAGACTATCAAAATGAGTGGAGATATTAATACTGAACTTTCAGAAGAACAGATTCGTAAGGTCTCGGGAACTTAGACCGTCAGCGGTCAGCGGTCAGCGGTCAGCGGTGAGCTAAAAGCTCACGCTACGCGAACAGCCGTTCAGCCGTCAGCGGGCATCTTGGTGGAACAGGCATCTTGCCTGTTTCAATTCCCAGGCGGGCTGTCCCAACCAGGCGCAAAGAGCTTGAACATCAGGACTCACCCGCCCCTAACACACCCTACGCATTCCCGATTCCCGATTCCCGATTCCCGATTCCCGATTCCCGATTCCCGATTCCCGATTCCCGATTCCCTATTCCCTGTTGCCTATTCCCTTTTTATATATTTACTCACCAAGGATTTATCAATGATTACCTGCTCAACTTGTGGCTATGATAAAAACCCAGAAGGAACCGAATTCTGTGAGGCTTGTGGTGCTGAATTACCATTGCAAACCCAAGTAGCACCTGAATCTCAACCACCAACCCTAATCCAACCTCTTCAGCCGGATCCCTGGAAAACTACACCAGCACAACCTCTTGATGAGCCTCTACCAATCACCCCAGAGCAACCCCAACCCCAGCCCTTTATACCTCCAACTCCTCCTATTACTAATACTGCTTTAATAGCGAAACTGATTGCTAAGCAAGCTGATGCTCCTATCCCAGAATTCTGGCTAGATCATAGCAATCTTATCGGCATCTTTGATCCAGATATGGGACCTGTTGATATTGACTTAGAGCCATTTATCGGTAACGAGACAGTCTCCCGCCACCACGCAGAAATTTATCGAGAGGGAGGGCAATGGAAAATCAAAGACCTTGGTTCTACCAATGGTGTTTTTATCAAGCCTGCTGGTAAAACTCGCTTCAATGCCAAAATCACCCGACCGGAAACCATCAATCCCGGAGATGAAATTGCGATCGCTAAAATTCGTTTCCTCTTCCAAAGCCCCTAAATTTAAATCAATACCAGCTTATGACAAATGGTTTAGTAATTGAACAAGATGCAGAATTCCGGATAGACAACTATCAGGTCAAACTCCGGTCATACCTAGGTCAATTGACAGTAGGTATTCACTACTTTGAAGTCAACTTTGAAGTCAACATCGAGTCTACTGACCCCAGTCCCACTACAGGCAACTTGGCCTTGCTGCGTGTGGGGTCTAGTGAGGGTGGGCTAAGTCGAGAATTACAGCTACGGGAAAAGCTAGGTAACTATGCCATGATTGCCGAATTACTAGCTAGTACCATCCAAGACTCTGTGGTTATTAACCCTAGGGCGTGTTTTCAAAGTTTTCCGCAAGATTTAGATCCCCCCCAGCCCCCCTTAATAAGGGGGGAGCCATACTCAAAGTCCCCCGAGCGAGGGATTGCTCGCTCGGGGGATTTAGGGGGATCTCCGAGTTTGAAGACACGCCCTAGCCCATCCTCCCTGGAGCCAGAACCGGAGACACAGCAGCCAGAAGAAATAGAATCTTCTGAGCAACAGTTTCCAGTTACCACTGACCAAGAGGAATCAGAAGCAACAACTGAAGAAGAAACCACTGAACAACAGCTAAACCCTGAAACTACAGAAGATTCCTCGGAAACCCCTAAGGACCCTGAGCCTGAATCTGAATATCTAGAGGAAGAATACTATCCAGAAAATGAAATCAGTCCTGACTCCTCTGGTCAAATGCTGATGCTATTAACGTCGCTGCCAGAAAGTCAATCAACCTTAGAGACTTGGCTGCAAGAAGAGCATTCTTATCAAGAGTGCCTATCAGTGATTATCCCCATCTGTCAATGTTTTTACTATTTGTATCAGCGTCAGTGGTGCTTCGTTGATGTGATTCCGAAACTGATTGAAATCGGAAAACCGATCAAATTTTTCGATTTAACCAGTGCCTATCCTATTGATCAAAAGCTCGACCATGGCTTGTTAGGAAACTACTGCGCTCTTGAACTATCCTCCGGTAATCCCGTCCAGGAGTCAATGAGTAGTTACACCGTGGGAGCGCTGCTTTACCAAGCTATTCATCAACAGCTTCCTCCACAAGACCATACTCTTGACATCAAGATTCAGCCCATTCCTCAGATTTATCAACTGCTCAAGATTTGCCTTTCTTCTGTGCCAGAAGAACGCTTCTCCCTGTCCCAGTTACTGAGTCTTTTAATTGAAACTCGTAAATCATTTCAGACCACTCAAGTCCAATGGCAAGTGGCCAGTAAATCAACAGTAGGACTCTCAACTAGTCGTTTACACAACGAAGATAGCTATGGAGTACGACAGCAGCAGTTGAGTAATGGTGATACTATGATTTTAGCCGCTGTTGCTGACGGTATGGGTGGTATGTCTCAGGGAGACTTAGCCAGTCAATTAGCCATCAAAACCGTGCTTGAGCAACCGATTCCCTCTGAGTTAAAAACTATCAACCAGTATACAGAGTGGTTGGTATCATTATTCCAAAATGCTAACCAATCTGTAACTAAGGAAGTGCGAGAAGGCGGAACCACACTAAGTGTAATTTTAGGGATTAGTAACAACTTACTAGTGGCTCATGTGGGAGACAGTCGTATTTACTTAATTAGGAAAGAACAGATATGTCAATTAACTGAAGACCACTCACTAGTAGCGATGTTACTTGCCAGTGGTGAAATCACCTATCAAGAAAGTCTTGACCATCCAGATAGTAATATTCTTACTAAATCCCTGGGTTCAAAACCAAGACTGAGTGATGGTTATGTCCAAGATTTGAGCCGCTTTAGTCAAGACTTATACCTAGCTCTAGAAGATAGGGATATCTTGGTGCTCTGTTCAGATGGGGTCTGGAGTTTAGTGTCAGATACTGAACTAGCGCAAACTTTTATAAAAACTCAGCCTTTACAAGCAGCTGTTGACGAAATTATCCAAAAAGTTATAGATAAGGGAGCATCTGATAATGCTACAATTTTAGCATTGGAGTGTTGTATTAAAAATGCTAGTTGAGGCATCTGCACTTAAATAAAGTATAGCATTTATAAATGAGATGTAAACCGAGGATGTCTTTTTTTATTGTCTAATAAAAATACGGATATCTTTACCCTCTTGCCTCTTGCCTTCCCCTCCTGGGAGGGGTTAGGGGTGGGTTCCTCTTGCCTTCCCCTCCTGGGAGGGGTTAGGGGTGGGTTCCTCTTGCCTTCCCCTCCTGGGAGGGGTTAGGGGTGGGTTCCTCTTGCCTCTTGCCTAAAAGACTATGTTCACAACTCAAATCCAAACGCTATAACTTATGTACACCAATCAACAGAGAACCAATATAGCCTCTCGTCTTACGGAAATTCTCGAAAAGCGCAAACCCCATTGTTAGTCGTTTTTTGTTGATCACAAAAAAAGCAAGTCCTTCAAAAGCACCAGGGGGGCTGCCTTAGATCAAGTCCGGTTGAATACCCATCATCAAGAAGATTGATGGAGAGATGGGGCAGATTTTGATTAAGGGTAATTATCAGGACATTATCTGACTACATATATAAAAATGCCTGCTCAGGATATATACCAATAAATAACTAAAAAAAAATCGGTCAAGTTCTGGTTAACCCCAATTCTTGACCGATTTATATTATGTAAGCTTCCACAAGTACAGCTGAGCTGCACTCAAATCTAAATCACTGTCTTGATGCAGTCGCTCATGGGGGGAACCCCCAAGACCGCGCTGCATCGCTACTGATAAACTAGTACATTCTTATCGAATTAGTCAGCAACTACTCGAAAGCAATCACATTCCAACTCATCCTTCATCCTGATTTATACCCCTCCACAAAACAATTTTCACCATTGATGGTCGCCAGGGCGACGCCCTGGCAATTTACTATCCTAGTCTAGGTATAAGTATCGAATCAAAAAAGTCGTAACCTGACCAGATTTTCCGGTAGGCTCGAAAGCGCTCCACTCGTCGGGATAGGCGTATTTAAGGGAATAGATAGCATTAATTGTTTTGCGAACTTGTTTAGGAGAACCGACCAAGATGTGCTTGACTTTCTTCGGTTTACGACCTGGGTTTTCAGGGTTGGTATTTTCATCGGAGTTAGGCGGAAGGTTGTTATTCATCAGTAGTAATTCCTTAAAACTGCTTACCTTATTAATATATTAATTAATTAATTTAATGTCAAGGGGTTTAGGAAATTTTTTTTTTATTAATAAATTGAAAATGGCTATAATAATAAATAGGTAATAAATAATAGTAAATAACCAGAATTATAGTGTTGATAGCAGTTATGATGATAGTCTTATTTGACGTTGATTACCTGTCTTGAAGCAGCGCATCCCGATTCCCTATTTCCGATTCCCGATTCCCGATTCCCGATTCCCGATTCCCGATTCCCGATTCCCGATTCCCGATTCCCGATTCCCGATTCCCGATTCCCGATTCCCGATTCCCGATTCCCGATTCCCTATTTCCGATTCCCGATTCCCTATTTCCGATTCCCGATTCCCTATTTCCGATTCCCGATTCCCGATTCCCGATTCCCGATTCCCGATTCCCTAAAACCCATTACTCTGTACCTCATCTAATTTAAAATCGCTATAAATAAACCTAGTAAAGGTATAAAACCATGAGATTTATCAGTCCCAAAACTGACTTTGCTTTCAAGAAAATCTTTGGCTCAGATCAGAGTAAGGATATTCTGATTTCCTTACTCAATGCTATGATATACTCTGGTAATTCCGTCATCCAGGATTTAGAAATTATTGATCCCTATAGCGCGGGTGATGTAGTGAATTTAAAAGACACTTATCTAGATGTTAAGGCAGTATTAGAGGATGGAACGACTGTCATCATCGAGATGCAACTCTGGAATGTGGAAGCTTTCAAGAAGCGAGTGGTTTATAACTTGTGCAAAACCTATGGGAATCAACTGCAATTGGGACAGGGATATTTCGATCTAAATCCAGTCATTGCTTTAACCATCACGGATTTTAAGTTATTCCCCTCAACCGAGAAAGTAATTAGCTGTTTTTACTTTCAAGAGGAAGAAGACCACTTGCCTTATCAGGAGAACGAGTTAAAGCTGGTGTTTGTGGAACTTCCAAAATTTACTAAGCAACTGGAAGAGTTAGAAAGTGTGATCGATAAGTGGATATATTTTATTAAAGAAGCGCCCAACTTAGAAATTATTCCTGACAACTTCAGGGAAATCCCACAGCTGGAAAAAGCGTTAACCATAGCGAATCAAGCGGGGTTGAGTGTGTCAGAAGTGGAAAAACTCCGCAAACAGGAGATGGTCTTGGAAGACTCGCGAGGTGCATTGAGTTTCGCGAAAAGGCAAGGACGAGAAGAAGGGGAAAGAAATTTACTCTTGCGACTGCTTGAGAGCCGCTTTGGCAAACTAACGATTAATGCCATCGCATTAATCGAAGCCTTGACCAACGAAGATCTAAACCGTTTATCAGAAGCCATCTGGGATTTTCAGACCAGTGAGGACTTACTCAACTGGCTGCAAGAGCACTCTAATTAAAAGTCTCAATTTTTAATAAAATTAATCCTATGGTGGGCAGTGGTTGATAGCAATTGAAAAACTGATCATCTCGAAGCTAAGCACTGCCCACCCTACATCTACATCTACTGGGCTGGTGGGCAGTGCTCAATACCAATTCAAAACCTGATCTACGCTAAGCTCAGCACTGCCCACCCTACATCTACATCTACTGGGCTGGTGGGCAGTGCTCAATACCAATTCAAAACCTGATCTAGGCTAAGCTCAGCACTGCCCACCCTACATCAACTACATTTATAACTTATTTAATCATTCTTGGAATGGTCAAATTCATAAACGTAAAACAGCCGACTTAACCTTTTAAATGAGTAGCCTATGGTTACTAAAAGAATTGCTCCCGCGATTCCTAGCCATAATCCAATTGAAGGTATCACTTTAAAAGGAGATATAGTCACGGCATCTGCAGTCATTGCCATCTTAAATGCTACAGCTCGGGCATCCATAACTATTCCAATCAATAAACATAGCGCCGCCGCTCCATAACTGATTAGCGTAGCACGATTGATGTTGGTCAGAGCCTTTTGACAAACAACACAATCTTTAGTATGAGTTGACCACACATCGAAAAGCTGCTTTTTATCTAACTCAGCATTGGGAAGTTGGTCATTTATACCTGAATCCCAAGGGATTGTGCCTCCTGCTCTCTTTTTAAACCACTGACGAAAGGTGATTACCATTTTGTCTTGAGGATTCGGAGTATAAACTGCATCGAGCCAGTCTTGCTGTTGTCGTCGAGCCAAGATTTTTTCTTGGTAGTGAAGGAATACTAAGTCTTGATGCAAAAATACTGAAGCCAAGACATGACCCAACCAAATTGGCATTGGTAAGGCAAAAAATCCTAATCCTTCTGGTGTTTTTCCGGCTTCATTCTTGACCAAGACTTGACAACCAATATGACGACACCAGCCAGGACGAGTCGGAATGGCATATAAGGCTAAGATTAATTTTCCCCCATCGTTATAGCTGGTAACAATTCTCATATGACAGGGAGGTTGAAAGTCATGAACTGCTTCGGCTACTGTCTCAACGGTGGGGTTAATAGCAAAGGAAAATCCTTCTTGAGTGGATATCTCCCTAAGACAAGGCATATCATAATACTTGGCATCTTCATAACGACTACCCATAATACCGTGATGGGAAACCGGTACGTGAGCGGGATCAGCAACATTTTCCATGAAAAAGTCCCAGCCATAGGGCAAGTCGCGAATATTCCAAAATAGCTTAACTACTCGATCGGAATCTGATTCTAGCTCGGGAATTAAACGGGGTTTTCTCAACTGACTTTCCTGTTGAGCTTTGCTTCCCGATTCTGGCCATACCCACAGTAAACCTTGGTTTTGCTGAGTTGGATAGGCAACAGCACAGGATTTAGGATTCGAGCAGTTTTTAACTTCAGTCTCCTGGTCTTGGGATTGAGGAATACTGACACAATTTCCTTCAGCATCAAAACGCCAAGCGTGATAAGCACACAATAACGTTCCATCAGGCTCGACACGTCCTTCAGAAAGAGGAGCTAATCGATGGGGACAAAAATCTTCAAAACAACGCCATTGATCAGACCCATCCCGCCATAACACTAGCTCTTTACCGAGTAACTGTATTTTGTGAGGACGAGATGGCGCGAGGAATTCAACAACGGCTACTGGATACCACTGCTTTGTCCATTGGAATGTTTCTTCTTGTTTGAGGTGAACTTTTTTATTTGACTTATCAAGACTGTTGTTCAATTTAGTTGAATTGGCTTTAATAGTCATAAGCAAAGGGAACAGGGAATAGGGAATAGGGAATAGGGAATAGGGATGCGCTGCATCAAGACAGGGAATCAACCTCAAAGAAGACTGTACCTCATAAATGCGAGAAACACTACATACCAATTAAAAAGCTGACAATCTCGAAGGTAAGCACTGCCCACCCTACATCAAATGCTGCTATTGACTATTTTAGCTAAAATGGCTATATTAGACTTAATATCTAGTATTGTTACCTAAAAAGTCATGAAAACCCTTGGAGCATCTGAGGCAAAAAACCGTTTTGGTGAACTGTTGGATTTAGCTCGAAGAGAGCCAGTAAAAATTACTAAAAAAGGGCGTAATGTTGCTGTTGTTATTTCTATAGAAGAATTTGAAAGGTTCTTAGAGTTAGAAGAGGAACTTATAGCTATTAAAGCTAAACAAGCACAACAAGAAGGATTTATTGGGCTGTCAGAAAGTGAGGAGCTGTTGGAGGATATTATGAATGCTTAGGCTTAAAGGGAGCAGGGAGCAGGGAGCAGGGAGCAGGGAGAAGAAAATTGAAATTTAAGGTACTTCATCACGTATGATAAACGCGCTAAGTTACCAAGTTCAAGAATAAATTATAGAAATATTACTGATTGCTACCCCACCGCAGCACTCAAACGCGATCGCACTCAATTTTCAAGAACATAAATCCTAGGGTTGCCAGTGCTCGAAACCGATCGGATTAGCTTGTCATCGGGGTAAAACACGCGATCGCACTAAATTTTCAAGAAGATTAAGCGTAGGGTGGGCAGTGCTCGAAACCGATCAGATTAGCTTGTCATCGGGGGAAAACACTGCCCACCAAAAGTAAATTATTAGGAAAGAATAGTAGGGTGGGCAGTGCTCGAAACCGATTAGATTAGCTTGTCATCGGGGGAAAACACTGCCCACCAAAAGTAAATTATTAGGAAAGAGTCAAAAGCGATCGCACTGGTGGGCAGTGCTTGATCCCAATTAAAAAGCTGACCATCTCGACGCTAAGCACTGCCCACCCTACATCTACATCAACTCTCCCGACTCCCGACTCCCGACTCCCCACTCCCGGAATATATTACAATCTGTAAAGAAACTGAAAGGATAGGGGAGAATGCGCTTAGCAATCGTTGGTGCGGGGCTCGCGGGCATGGCCACAGCAATAGAGTTAGTGGATGCTGGTCATGAGGTGGAAATTTTTGAATCCCGTCCCTTTGTGGGGGGAAAGGTAGGCAGCTGGGTAGATAAGGATGGCAATCACATCGAAATGGGGTTGCATGTCTTCTTTGGCTGCTATTACAACCTGTTTGAGCTGATGAAGAAGGTGGGAGCGTTCCAGTTTCTGCGCCTGAAGGAGCATACTCACACCTTTATTAATAATGATGGACGCAAGGGTGAGCTAGACTTTCGCTTCATTACTGGTGCTCCCTTTAATGGCCTAAAAGCTTTTTTTACCACCTCCCAACTCTCCCTCCAGGATAAGCTGCAAAACTCCATTGCTCTGGGGATTAGCCCTCTGGTGCGTGGCTTGATAGATTTCGATGGCGCAATGAAAACGATTCGTGACCTAGATGCGGTCAGTTTCGCTGATTGGTTTCGCGGTCATGGTGGTTCCGACGGTAGTTTAAAGCGGATGTGGAATCCCATTGCCTATGCTCTGGGTTTCATCGATACCGAGAATATTTCTGCCCGTTGTATGCTAACCATCTTCCAGTTATTTGCGGCTAGAACCGAGGCATCGGTACTACGAATGCTGGAAGGCTCTCCTCATGAGTACCTCCATAAACCAATTATTCAGTATTTAGAGGAAAGAGGAGCAAAAATCCACACTCGCCGCCAAGTCAGGGAAATTCTGTTTACCGAAACCCCAGAGGAAACCCGAGTGACTGGTTTAGTGATTGCCAAAGGGGAAACCGAAGAAACCATTACCGCTGATGCCTATGTCTGTGCCGTTGATGTGCCTGGTGTTAAACGACTGTTACCGAAATCATGGCGCAAGTGGTCCGATTTCGATAATATCTACAAGCTGGATACGGTACCAGTGGCCACGGTCCAACTACGATTTGATGGCTGGGTGACAGAGCTTCATGATGCTGAGAAACGCCAGCAACTCCAAGAAGCAGCAGGGATGGATAATCTACTGTATACTCCCGATGCTGACTTTTCCTGCTTTGCAGATTTAGCTCTCACTAGTCCTGGTGACTATTACAAAGCCGGTGAAGGGTCACTGATGCAGTTGGTACTAACCCCAGGAGACCCATTTATCCGACAAAGTAATGATGCGATCGCAAAACATGTGCTTCACCAAGTCCATAACTTGTTTCCCTCCTCACGAGACTTGACCATGACCTGGTATAGTGTCGTAAAACTCGCTCAGTCTCTATACCGGGAAGCCCCTGGCATGGACCCCTATCGCCCTAACCAAAAGACACCAATCCCTAATTTCTTCCTAGCCGGTAGCTATACCCAACAAGACTATATCGATAGTATGGAAGGAGCTACCCTATCCGGGCGTCGTGCTGCTAAGGCGATTGAGTCTTTTGTTAGTTGAAGAAGGGAATCGGGAATCGGGAATCGGGAATCGGAACCCACCCCTAACCCCTCCCAGGAGGGGAACGGGAATCGGGAATCGGGAATCAGAGGGGAGTTTGGCGAGATGGGCAGATGGGGAGACCCATGAGCAAGGGTTCTGGTTTCCAAGGGGCTTACAAGGTGGTGACACCGGTGACCCACACAGCTCTTCCTGATCAGGGATAACATCAAGACAATCATAAAAACTGTCTTTAACTATACCAACTTCATCTAAAACTACTTCTTCCCGATCTCCCCATCTCCCACACTCCCCGCGCCCCGCCTCACCCTCCCGATATAATCACTAAAACTTTACGAACCTAAAACATAGAAATAACAAGCGAGAGTTAGCCACTCAATAAATTAAGTGGGCGTGGAGCGTGCCGGGATTTATCCCGGCGAACGTGTTACAATGGAAGTGCGAGTAAGAACAAGGTTGGTTACGTTGATTTTTTGCGCTTTACGGTGAGATTCCGGCCAGGAAGAGACGGGGTGAATCCTACTCCTCAAGGAACAGGCAAGTAATGCAGCAAAAAGTAGTGATTTATTGCCCTGATTTGTTTGGTACAACCACTCCGAAAGCTGTTTAAATTAGAAGTAAATCCACAGGTTAACTTTTTTGGTTAATCCGTTCGCGTAGCGTGGCCAAAGGCCAGGGAGGTAGGGCAGTTTTGAGTCTGCCACAACGGTACAGACTAGACTCAATCTCTAGTCAGTATTGTAAGTATCGTGGAGCGCGGTTTTAACCCGCGTAACGACATCAACTTAGAATCCACGCGGTTTCAACCCGTGGAGAACTCAACCCATGTCTGATTGGCTCGAACATAGTGTACAAGTTGAAGTAGAAGTTCCCATTGAGTTAGCGTGGGAGCTTTGGTCTGATTTAGAGCAAATGCCGCGCTGGATGAAGTGGATTGACTCAGTGGAAGTCCTAAAAGAGGATCCTGATTTATCCCGGTGGAAACTTGCCAGTACAGGTTTTGAGTTTAGCTGGCTCTCTCGAATTCTGAAATTAGTCCCACACCAGATTATTCAGTGGGAATCAGTAGATGGTTTGCCCAATCGAGGTGCAGTGCGCTTCTACGACCGTAAGGATAGCAGTA
>NZ_JAAHHE010000179.1:0-12930 GCF_010692525.1 Moorena sp. SIO3B2 | reverse complement strand
AGACGTTCAAGTCGTTAGACCCAATGGAGCAATATGTACGCTCTACATATTTTTTACGTTGCCTACTTATGATTAGATAGTATCTCTCTACTTTTAAAGTTTATTGTTTATGCTTTCATTATAGCACCAGGGTAAGCGCAAGAATCAATAAGCTGTAGCTTATTGAGAAAAAACTGGGTTCATTCTCAACTATTAAACTCTATTGAGAATAAAGTTCTACGAGATTATAGGGGTTTCGAGCCACGATCAACCGATATCCAGCCAATGCACATTATGGGCAATTTTTTCTTGCGCTTACCCTGATTATAGCACATCTCTTACAAACTTTCATTGAAAGCCGTCGAAGGAAGGACGGGGCTTTAAACCCAAAATTTTCGGTAACCATTAAGCTATCAGCTAATGCGCTACGCGCACGCTTGGCCTGTGGCCACGCTGCTTGAGGTGCGAACAGCTATCAGCTAATGCGCTACAGATGGTGCTACTTTCGGTGCTTATGGGCGATGGGCACGCTACTGTTCGCGCAGCGTGCCCATAGCGCAATCGGTGTTTTTGAATAAAATAAGCTGACTGCTGACCGCTGACTGCTGAATGCTTACTTAAGTGTTAAGTGTTAAGTGTTAAGTGTTAATTGGCTATCAACCTATAAAGATCCAGAAAGATAAGTATTCAACCTGACACGACTGTCCACTAACCCTAATTTTTTTGTGTAGATTTTTTAAGAACTTTCGGAATTTCTGTGATCACTCGTGAAGCAATCTGTGGTGGAGTCTCCCCAAAATCTTCACAGATGTGAAGGTCAGCTAATTCATAAAGACTCCGTCTTTGGTCAAGAATTTTCTGCAATTCTAAAGCAGGATCAGGTTTCTGTAGTAAGGGGCGAGTGGTATCCTCTTGCAAGCGTTCGATTAACATTGCCACAGGGACATCCAACCAGACCACCAGACCATAATGCAGATAACTCCAATTTTGGGGTTTAAGCACAATACCACCTCCTGTAGCAACGATCAATTGCTGATAAGCCGATAGTTGCGATAGTACCTGAGTCTCCAGTTGTCGAAAGGTTTCTTCTCCGTCCTCAGCAAATATCTCGTTAATCGTTTTACCTGCAATTTGCTCAATCAGGGCATCTGTATCACAAAAACCATAACCTAGCTCACTAGCTAGTAAACCTCCAACAGTAGTTTTGCCAGCGCCCATCATGCCAATCAGAAAAACATTGATGCCCTTCAACAAGTCATTCACGCATGCCCTCCCCGGTCTAATCAGTGATTACCCTTAGTTCACACTTAATCAACGGTACCACTCTAGGATTCCCACTGGGAGACAGCCTTTCACATTTATGTTATTATTCACAATAGCTTCATCTAAACTTCATCCCAACAAACCCGATGTAGCGTGGTTTTGGGGAGCCAGTGAGGCCACAGGGGGTGCCCACTGGGCTTACTAAGGTGCTCCCGCAAGCCTTAACACACAGGAACCTTGACCATGAGGGACTGGCGTGGTTTTCCCCATCTGGGACTGGATCTAGACAAAGGCAGCGTGGAAACCGTCATCATTTATGTGGCTATGTGGCGGAGGAAGCAAGACAAGGCGGTTTTAACCGCCGTCATTATAAAAGTAGCCAGAAGCTTAGGGTTAGGCTTAAGCCGACTAGGTAAGCGGTGTTTAAGCACCGTTTGCCTGGTGTACCTTTAGACTGAATACAAGTCCAAACTTGGCACGAGGGTAAAATAATCCCCGGTTCTCTAGACCAGGGAAACTCAAATATGTGTAACGCACAGTTTCTAATCCCTGGCATTTAACTACCTGATGAAGCAGCTGATTTCGGTGTCTCACAAAACTATCCCACTAGTGAAACAGATAGTTAAACCGATCTACTGGTTTTCACTAGTGGTCACTCCATCTAAAGTAGGGGTAACAAAGTAAATGTTGCTAATTCGTGACATTGTCAAACAAGCTCTCACCACCGGTTATCTTACCATAGAAGCCGAGGATAAATTACGCAGGATGCTCCATCAAAAACCTAAAAAGTACGATTTGGCGGATCTCGATGCCTTTATGGCCTTACAGGAAGCTGCCATGACTGGTCGCGTGAGGCAACAATCTCGCGAACAAATGAATCATTAGCCAAATGGATAATTGACTAACTATCTAACAATAGCAGCCAAGGAGTGACCTTTCACTACCTTGGCTGCTATTGTTTGACTAGTAATAAACAAAGTCAACAGTGAGTTAGGATTGCTATATAACGTAATTAAACATTATTGACACACAAATATTGACACAAAAAGGGTTATTCAAAGTCTTCATCATCCTCAAACCCCCAGTCCTCTTCATCCTCTTCAGGCTGCTTAGCTACCGTCTTGTAAGGTGGATTAATTACTCGAAACTTGGCATCGTAAACTGTTTCGGATTTACCAACACCTGAATTTCCAGGTTTCCGATAACTATAGGAATACACAGAGTCGCTTTGATCACTACTTTCGAGTTCTTTGCTCAGGTCATAGCTAGTGGGATCCGCAATAGTTGTGTGTGAGGTCGAATCTTGCTTAACCCCTTGGCGACCTGATGAAACTCGATCTGAATCCTGATCTTTGTCAAAGTCCCAGTCTTTACTACTACTTTCTTCCCAATCCGAGACCGGATCATCTTTTGAGGTTTCTTTCGAGGCTGGACGCTCACGAGTTTTATGCTGCCTCGTCTGGGTTTGATTACTTTCGCGACGGCTATATTCAGAAAATAATGGCTCGTTGTCCGGTGGTTCAGAATTTCGACGAGAGTAACGCCAAGCCAGGTAATTGGGGAGTCGTAGGCTGATGCTGGTTAGAACTCCAGCTCCAACGGCACCAACAATCCACAAGGCTAGAGGTAGAGGTGGTGTCTTCATGCCTAGAAAGACCAACGGTAGCACTGGCAACCAATTATCGACAACAAACAGTGCCAATCCACCTATTACCAAACATAAGAATATAATAATCCTAAACATAAACCAAGGGCTTGAAGGTTACAGGTTAAAGGTTGCTTGAGGGGTGATGAAGATTGATCAGCATATGTCCGGCTCAAGGCAGAAACGTCTGACGATTTAGCCTCCTACTACTTCCTCTTTGAAATCTGCCCTATTTTCCCCATCTTTCCGATATCTTTATTTGCTTACCTATCATAATAACTATGTTGAAGCTAATCAGTACTTCTGCCCTGCCATCGTTTTAGGGGAATGCAGTCAATGTCTAACTGGTCTAAAGCACGAGCTACCACAAAATCCACCAAATCTTCGATGGTTTGAGGGTTATGGTACCAAGCCGGTATAGCTGGAACAATTCTAACTCCTGTTTCTGCTAACCTGGTAAGGTTACGCAGATGGATTAAGCTAAAGGGTGTTTCACGAGGTACGATTACTAGCTTACGCCCTTCTTTAATTTGAACATCTGCTGAACGCTCCAGCAGGTCAGTACTGAAGCCCGCAGCCATTTTTGCTACGGTATTCATACTACAGGGCATGATCACCATTCCTAAAGTACGGAAAGAACCACTAGCAATGCTGGCTCCCACATCCCCCCACCGATGACAAATGAGTTTGCCCCCCTGATCGACTGCTGCTTGCTCACGCCAGAATTGTTCTTGTAGATCGGGTTCTAGAGGCATGCGAATATTTTGCTCTGCCTGCCAAACCATATAGGTAGATTTTGAGGCCACCAGCTCAATAGCATAGTCAGCCTCTAGTAAATATTTTAAAGCCCGTACAGCATAGATTAGCCCAGATGCACCGGTGACACCAAGAATTAAAGGAGTTGTCATTAGTTGTGATTAGTCAGTAGTAAAATCATGTCCGGTGTCATGTAAGCATTCAGCTATCAGCTATCAGCTAATAGCTTAAATTGTTAATTAACAAAAAGGAATCAACCCTATTAGAATCAAGCATATTATACAGCGTTTTTCATAACTATGAGGTAAACAAGTTTTTTTTCCTGCTCCGAAGTCCCTGCTCCGAAGTCCCTGCTCCGAAGTCCCTGCTCCCTAAAACCGATAAGTTTGTACCTCACCGAATTTAAAACCGCTGTAAGTGATTAACCGGACTTAATATCATTTCATTAGTAGTGAGTGGTTAGTGGTTAGTGGTTAGTTAACCTTCTAGTAACCTACTAACCACTCACGAATAACTTACTCCTCTAAATCTTCGTTACTAGCAAAACTACCACCGCTTACGGTTACCAGGTCAATTTGTTGACGGTAATAATCCACACTCTTGACTTGGACTTCGACGCGATCGCCTAATCGATAGGCAGTGCGATTTTTGCGACCGACTAGGCAGGCGTGACGGGAGCGATACTCGTACCAGTCATCCTTGAGAGAGCTAACATGAACCAATCCTTCTACTAACAAGTCTTCAATTTCGACAAAAAAGCCGTAGGATTGAACCCCAGTAATCAGACCGCTGAAGATATCTCCTGTACGCTCTTTCATCTGTTCAGCTTTCTTTAAGCCCTGTAAATCCATCTCTGCATCCATGGTGATTTTTTCACGGTCATTGAGATGGGGAATTAATGTAGTTAACTGATTTTCTAACTCTTGGTGAATTTCTGGTGGTAAAACATTCCAGTTTATATTACCTTGACAGCTGCTATGATTCAGATTTACCCGGTCTTTGGAACGGGTAGAACGACGGTCTCTTCCTTTTTCAAATACCAAATGCAGTAACTGTTGTACCCATAAATCCCCATAGCGCCTCAGTGGTGATACTCCGTGAGTATAGCCAGTATCCAATGCTAGACCAAAGTGCGATCCTGGTTTAGAACTATAACCTGTTGGTTTTAAGGTTGATAACAACAAATAGATCAATACTTTAGGTGCTATGGATTTGGCAAATAGCTGGGTAAAGCCTTGATAGTCTTGAGGGGTAATAGTTTCCTCTTGCTCAAGCTGCATATCATGCTCTAGATTCATGCCCAACCTCATCAAATCCTGAAGCCCATCCCAATCCGGTAGCCCCTGGACACAGTAAATCCCTGGCAAAGTTAGGGCTTGGATGTGGGTAGCTATTGCTTGATTGGCTAAGATCACTAATTCCTTCAACAAAGACTGCATTGGTACTGTTGAAGAAACCTCCAGAGCCCCCACTCTCCCTTCATCTTTATAGGGGTATGGAATCTGGGACAAATTTAGGTCAAAGGCACCCCGCTGCTTTCGTTGCGCCCTGACTGCTGGACTCAAGGTAAAAAACAGTTCCTTGAGTATGTCCACCACAGGTGCCAATTCTGAGTCAGCTTCCTCATGTCCCCCCAGAAGGGATTGAGCCTGCTCATAACTGAGCTGGTAGTGTACCTGGGTTATGGACGGTTGAATCTGATATTCTACTACCTTACCAGCTTCGTCTAGAGTGAGTAGTACGGAGATGGTTAAGCGGTCTTGACCTGGTACTAGGGAACAAAGCTGGGTAACGGCGTCCGGTAGTAAAGGCAATATCACATCGGACAGATAAACTGCTGTACCCCTTTTTCTGGCTTCATCCGCCAAGGGAGAGTCTGGAGGGACAAAGTAAGCCACATCAGCAATATGTATCCCCAGTTGCCACTGATTTGCTTCAGTTTTTTCTAGAGTAAAGGCGTTTTCTACAACTACCTTTTCTGAGTTAGCTAGCTTATCTTCAATGATAATGGTTAGAACCTTTCGCAAATCTAGGCGCTCGCTATAGTCGGATTTTTTCAGCTTTTTCGGTAAGTTATCAGCGGCTAGAAGTACCTCATCAGGGAAGTTAGAGCGTAAATCGTGCTTGCAACAGACAATGTCGGTGTCAGCGGCATCTTCTGCATCACTTCCTAAAATACGGGCAACTTTTCCAAGGGGAGGGTTTTGTCCTAGGGGGTAGCGTAGCACTTCTACATGAACCAGATGCTCCACTGCTTTTTGTAAGATTTCCTGATCTGGTTCAAGATCTAGTTCAAACAAGAGTCGGTCATCAAGGGGAAAGGCTCGGTAACCATTACCAGTTTCCTTGACTCGCGCTAGCACTGAAGGATTTACCCGTTCCAGAATTAACCGCACTTCTCCTTCAGGAGAGCGGCGTCGGCTACCTTCTTTGGTAACTTTGACTAGGACGCGATCGCCATTCCAGGCAGTACTCAGATTACTCTCCCGAATGTAAATATCATCGGCTCCCTCGACTTCTTGGATGGCAAAACAAAAGCCTTTACTGGAACACCGCAGCTTGGCTTCCACCACGTCTTCTTCGTAAACACGCCGATACCTGCCGCGATCTTTAACCAGAATTCCTAATTTTTCCAGTACATCCAGGGAAATCTGGAGTTTTTTGAGACTGTCTTTGTCTTGGCAACCAAGTTTTTTTTCTAAGACTTTGGGTGCCACTAGTTTATCATCAGTAAAATTAGAAAGTAATGTAGCGATTGAAAATTCCATCCAACAATCCTTTTCGTCTGATCGTGGTTTTTGCTTGTTGCCCTTAAGAGCATGCGATCGCATTGGTAGGACAGTCCCTGATGCGATCGGGTCATCGGCTGAACATTGAAAGGCAAGCCAGGTGTACACTTCTCCAGCAGCAGAGAATAGTGCATCAGTAATCCCGGGTAGCTGAACTTGTTCCACCCCTTGTGTTTCTTTCCCAGGAAAGGGTATCCACTGATGGTTTGCCTAAACTGGTTAACCGACTCTGTTGTTTTTGTTCCGAAGCAAGACTAAGGTCAGGGTAACTTTTTAGGCTAATGACTCACCTAACAAAGCCTGCGGGATTTTTGAGATTGAGGTTGGTCAATAGCCAGTGATTCAAACGCCATGGCACCTTCTTTGAGTTACGGTTTGAGGAACCTAGGACGATTGTTTCGTTGGCGAAGTTATCATCAAACGGGTAACTAACAGGCAGTTATGTATAAGAAGCAACCGATTCAAAGAGTGAGTTTCTCCAATGCCACCCAGAATATTCGGCTAAAACTCTTATGTTCAGACACTGCAATAATCGGAACCATTACGCTTCCTGGTAACTTAGTCCCCTTGCTTTGCCGATGCTTTAGCCCCTGGGGCAAAAGAGAAGCTAGCCAACGTCTGGTCAGCCTCGGAACTGTGTTCAAATTCCCCAGTTATATCTACTACTAGTCTACGTGACATACTCCTACACTAACTCTTCGAGTTCAGTGTAGGCTTCTTGCCAACTCCACCCAACGGTTAGGATACTCGGCAAGCTTTATTAACGACACGAGATGCCCCTCCGCGCCGGAACAATACAAAAAAGTTCTATTTTTAGCAAGTAGGTGGCGGTTAGCTCTTAATTTCATTACCCTACTATGTTCATTATAGATGATCACAAAGTATAAAAGTTCTTATCCGCCATTCATGTCACGCCGACATGCAAGTTCGGACGTGGGGCATAAGAGCAGATTAAGCTAAAAGGCTACGGACTACATCAGCAGATGACAGCTCTTGTGGAAGATAGTAGGTGTGGGCAACGAGGGGAACTTGGAGGTTTACCCGCCCTCTGATTTCCTATTCCTAGAGCGCCTGGAAAAAAGGAACTTTAGTTGTACTTGGCTGTACTGCTCCACTGGATCAGGAACAGAACAGAAATTCCTTTCTCCTAGGTCTGTTGAAGATTGTAACCACAGAATACTTTCACTAAGATGACCATTTTTGAGCGAGCTTACCAAATATAGTTTTATTGTATCATGTTTTATTGTACATCAACGGGAGTAGAGAATCGGGAACAAATGTTCCGGTGATCCGTAGATATGCTGTTCCGTTGTCTTGATGCAGTCGCTCATGGGGGAAACCACGCCAGTTGCTCATGGGGGGAACCCCCAAGACCGCACTGGCTCCCCAAGACCGCGCTGCATCGCTTGCTACAGTTTTCGGGTAAAGCTATGCTATGATATAATGCTTAGATTTGGGCAGGAAATGGTTTTATGTTTACTCAGTTCCGAGATCGTTATCCTCAAGGCAGCTTGATCAGCGATCTTTTAGCAATTGACCATGGTCAGTACATAGTACGTTGCTCAGTTAAAGTTGAGGGTACCATCTTGGTCACCGGTCTAGCTGCTGCCCAAACCGTTGAATTAGCAGAAGACCAAGCCAGACTTAGAGCTTTAGCTGCTTTAGGCATGGATAGCACCAAAGGGATTGATCAAAACAAGGATATTCCCAGAGCAAAGCGTGAGGTAAATCTGCCGCTGCAACCATTGCCTCGCTATGATGTTGGCTCGACCTCAGCAAGTCAGGAACAGACTCAACCCAATCATCATTTTACTCAAGCTAGTCGAACCAGTGACACCAGTAGTTACTCTTTCTCAGAGTCAAGAGCTAGAGAGGTTAGGGAAACCGCTGCCAATATCCCATCAGTAGAACCAGTAAGGAACTTTAGCAATGATTCCTTCTCAAGGGAAGTAGAGACCTCTGTGCCAGCTGACATCCCTAAGAAGAGGGAGCCAATTAGCTACCAGACCTCACCACCTGATCCTCCAGTTCAGTCATATTCTCAAAATACCATGGAGACTAACACCAGTGACATGGGATCATTGAGTTCTGGGATTATTGACCATTCTGACATCATTACTAAAACTAATGTAGAAATGAAGCGTCTGGGTTGGACAACTCAACAGGGGAAAGACTATCTTCTACAAACTTACGGTAAGCGATCGCGTCAGCTGCTTAGTGACAAAGAATTAATGTCTTTTCTGGAATATCTAGAATCTCAGCCCGTACCTTCAGATTCGTAAGTTATTAGCTATAGGAAAGGGAATCGGGCATCGGGCATCGGGAATCGGAACCCACCCCTAACCCCTCCCAGGAGGGGAACGGGAATCGGGCATCGGGCATCGGGCATCGGGCATCGGTAAAACATCCTGTGTAACTCATAGTTATCAAAAACGCTGTCAGTAAAATTAGATCAACAACAAAAGCGATGCTCAGCCAATAGTATCGCTTTTTTTTATTAATATTAAATCGTAAACTCTCAGCTCTCAGCTCTCAGCTCTCAGCTCTCAGCTCTCAGCTCTCAGCTCTCAGCTCTCAGCTCTCAGCTCTCAGCTCTCAGCTCTCAGCTCTCAGCTCTCAGCTCTCAGCTCTTAGCTCTCAGCTTATTAGCACGCTACGCGAACATCTTTTGAATAAAATGGGCTTTTACCTAGACTTTAAATTCTCATTAATCTATCAATATTAAATTCTTACTAAATAGGTTAATTTTAAACTGAATGCTGATAGCTGAAGGCTGTTCACGTAGCGTGCGCATAGCGCTTAAGCTTAGCTTTTAAATTAATTGCAACTTCTCCATAAAACCCCCAAAAAAAAGTTTTTTTAAAACCCTTGACAAATTAATATATAATCATTATGATTATATATATATAACGTCGAGTTCAAAAATTAAAACATGTCAACAGAATTTAACCCAAACCTAAAAAAATACCCTGTTGAGCACACTCTGAAAGGCTCTCGTAAAGCAGTAACCTATAGCATGCACACCCTCTATGTATTTGGGTATGCAGAGATTTGCGAGTGGAGTCCTCTGGAGCCGACGGAGGTTCCAGGGGAAGTGAGGACTACCATGATGAAGTATTGGCTGTTGCCATAACACGTTGTCTTGATGCAGTCGCTCATGGGGGAAACCACGCCAGTTGCTCATGGGGGGAACCCCCAAGACCGCACTGGCTCCCCAAGACCGCGCTGCATCGCTAAATTTCTGGGGGGGTTTCCCCCCTTGCAAAGGCTCCTGGTCTTTTCGCGTAGCGTGGCCTTTGGCCAATAAAATAAGATCACATCAGGTTTGGTTTGGGATCTGACTGACATGACAATTTCAATCCACTTACTGTGGCATTGAAAAAGCCGTAGACATAATATCTACGGCTATTTTTTTTATTTTTAGACTTATATTTTTTGTAAGCATTCAGCGGTCAGCCGTCAGCGGTCAGCCGTCAGCGGTCAGCCGTCAGCGGTCAGCCGTCAGCGGTCAGCCGTCAGCCTTCAGCCTTCAGCCGTCAGCCTTCAGCTGACGTAACAGAGATTAAAGCAATGCTTACTTGTTTTATTCAAAAGCTGTGCGCGTAGCGCATAAGCTGATAGCTGAAAGCTGAAAGCTGAAAGCTGAAAGCTGAAAGCTGATCGCTGATCGCTGAAAGCTGAAAGCTGATCGCTGATCGCTGATCGCTTATCTTGCCTTTTTCTCAAAATATCTTACTAATCAAACCTGGTAAATCCTTACATATAGTTACCATATTAGCAGTAGGAGACAAAGCAGCAGCAGTTCCCATGAGTATTTTCATCGCCTTCTTAACTACTTTCTTCACAGCACCATCTTCGGAATTAGTTAAACCAGAAGCGATCGCTTCAATTTGTTCTAGGGCTTCTGCTTTGTCTTCGTCATCCAAATCTTCTGCTAAGACTGCGCTTTGCAGTTGACTGAGTAATTCCTTCAGTTGTTTTTTATCAGGCTCAGGCTCAAAGCTAGGTAACTGGTTGATAGTATTAGCAACTGTACCACTAATCTCACCTAAGTTAAACGCACCAGCAAAACTATTTGTTACTGTAGCGTTATCCGATATATTTATATTTTGACTTTTATCGTTGATATTAGCCATGATTTCAGAATAATCTCCAGAAATATTACCGTGTTGTGATAATAGCAATACTAATTTTTGAATATCGCCTTTAAACTGAATGGATTGATTACTATCTTGTGGATCGTTAGATACTAACTTGTTCAAATCTATTATATCACCAAGTAAACTCAAAACATTCACCATCTCATAGCTTGTTTGACATTGAATGGTGTCTTGCTGGTCTTCTATAAATTTTAGCAATGTTTCAAAGGGATAAGAATGTGGCGACTGACTGTCTTTACACTTATGGCAATTACAAGGTATTAATTTACTGCACTTCAATCGCTTATAAGAATGATTAATTTTATCTAGTTCGTGAGCAACTATAGTTAATAATCCCCGCTTATCTCTACCAGTAACCCTAATTTTAATCTCCCGTTTACCGTAATATTCAATCACTTCAGCTTTGGTGTTGTCCTTAGTTAAGATGACGCCACTTTTCCAAACGTATTGTTGTTGGTCAATATACTGGTGCATCACCACAATCAAGCGAGTGATAATACCCTTGGGCATAAAATCCGGATAAGTGTAGCGTAAAATCAGATTGTGGGATGGATCCCAGTCATAGTCTGGTTGATTATCGCTGAGGAGTTGAGGGGCGATAAACGTATCTTTGCTGTCAGGAATTTGATAACAAAGTTGGAATTTATTCATTAGTTCTAGTAATTCTCCTCTGGTAGAGGCATACTTTTCGTCTTTCCAAATACGTTTTAAATCGTGGCGGGTAAACTTTCCATTGTTATTAATAACGTCATGATTATCCAGCACGTTGTAAACCGCATCGGTACCCCATTCTGGTTTAATAATGACTATTTTATATAACAAGGAATCTTCTTGATCCTGGAAATGAAGACATACTCCTAAATCGTGGAGATATCCGCTTAACTGTAATTTATCTTCTAGTAGAGTAAATCCATTGGTTTCACAGATATCTAGAAATTTATCAAGAGAGATATAATTACGGGAATCGTTTTCTAAGGCTTGACGCACCATTACCCAGGTTTTCGGTAATGGTTGTCCGACGTGAGGTAAATTTTGAATGTAATATTGAATAGCAGCGATAATCTCTGCTAACCCTCGGTTAGTTTTGAGGTTAGTAGCGAGAGTGGCTTGGAGATTGGTAAACTTTCCTCGCAAAGTTCTTTCGTTAATGTCCCTGCGGCGGTCTTGTTTCTCGTTTTTAATAATCAACAGGGGGCTATTATCACTAAATTGTTCTACAATATTTAGCCAATAATCAAAATCCGTATCTTCTTTACGACTATCCGTAACCAAAATATAGAGAGAACGTTTACTTAAAAAAAACTGATGGGTGGCATGATAAATTTCTTGCCCGCCAAAATCCCAAATATTGACGTTAAATTCTCGTACGTTATCTAGAGGAAAACTCCATTTGATAACATCAATGCCTTCTGTAGACTGTTGATTGTCTTGGAGTTGGTATTGGGGGTCTTGAATTTTTTTAGCTAAACTAGTTTTGCCTGCTCCGGCCTCGCCCACAATCAACAACTTAGCTTCATAGATATAATCTTTTCCTTCTTGTTTTAATTGCCGAAAATATTGTTTAATAGAACCTACCCCTTTACTGACAACTTCTGGCGGTGGAACAACCAGGGGATTTTCCGATAACTCTAGCTGGGTTAAATTAGAGAGATTTCCAAAAGATTCGGGCAGGGTGGTTAGTTGATTATTCCATAAATGTAGCCTGGTTAAATTGGATAGATTCCCAAGAGATTCCGGCAGAGTTGTTAGTTGATTACCCGATAAATGTAGCCTAATTAAATTGGATAGATTCCCAAGAGATTCCGGCAGAGTTGTTAGTTGATTATTCCATAACTCTAACCTGATTAAATTGGATAGATTCCCAAGAGATTCCGGCAGAGTTATTAGTTGATTATTCCATAATTCTAGTCTGGTTAAATTGGATAGATTCCCAAGAGATTCCGGGAGGTTTGTTAGTTGATTGGTCTCTAAATTTAGATCGGTTAAATTGGATAGATTCCCAAGAGATTCTGGTAAATTTATTAGTTGATTGAAGGATAAATATAGATGAGTTAAATTGGATAGATTCCCAATAGACTCTGGAAGGTTGGTTAGTTGATTGAAGGATAAATATAGATGAGTTAAATTGAATAAATTACCAATATACTCCGGAATTTTATCTATTTTGTTATACTTTAATTTTAATACTTTAATTTGTTTGAGTTCAAAAACTTCCTCTGGTATCTTGGTCAATGGTTGGGATCGATCTGAAACTAAATTAACGAAAAGTTTTAATATTGTATTATCTGAGTAATTACTCAAATCTAGGATTTCAAGGTTTTTTTCCCTGGCTTCTTGG
>NZ_JAAHHE010000178.1:0-12947 GCF_010692525.1 Moorena sp. SIO3B2 | reverse complement strand
GTCAGCGGTCAGCGGTCAGCGGTCAGCGGTCAGCGGTCAGCGGTCAGCGGTCAGCGGTCAGCGGTCAGCGGTCAGCGGTCAGCGGTCAGCGGTCAGCGGTCAGCGGTCAGCGGTCAGCGGTCAGCCTTCAGCTAAAAGCTCACGCTATGGAACCGTCAGCTGATGTAACAGAGATTAAACCAATGCTTATTTGTTTTATTCAAAAGCACCATCTGTACCGCATTAGCTGAGAGCTGAGAGCTGAGAGCTGAGAGCTCTCAGCTAAAGGCCTACGGCTACGCTACGGGAATAGCTTTGGAATAAAACAAGTAAGCATTGGAATAATGCTGAGTTACCTCCCAGGGTCGTTCGCACAGCGTGGCCAAACGCGCACGCGTGGCCGAAAGGCCAAGGCCAAAGCCTGTGCCACAAGGCACCTCAAGTAGCGTGAGCTTTTAGCTCACGGCTGACGGCTGACGGCTGAATGCTTACACTAGAATTATCAAAAAAATGGCTTCTTAGGAAAACTCCGATGACTGCCACTACTGCACTGCTTAGCCTCGAAGACTACTTAAGCTACAACGATGGCACTGTTCGGCGTTATGAACTGGTGAATGGGGAACTGATTGCCATGTCTCAACCCAAAGGACAACATGGTGCAATTACTGAGTTTCTCAACGATCAATATCGGGCTGAAATTCAGGTTCAGGGGTTAGCCTGGGTTTCTAAGCAAGGGTTTATTGCGATCTGCTTGCAGCAGCGCTTCGCGAACGAGTCGCCCCGTGGGGGACGTTGGGATACAGCGCGGATTCCAGATGTGACGGTGGCAACACTGGAGCAATGGGAGGGAATGCTGGATCGAGAGGCGATCATTCGTCTCAACGAATCGCCACCTTTTTTGGTGGTTGAAGTGGTTAGCGATTCGACTCGGACGACGGATTATCGCAGTAAACGAGTGGAGTATAACTTGCTGGGGATTCGCGAATATTGGATTGTCGATCCCCTCAAAAAGCAGGTTGTGGTGTTGCAGTTGGTGGATGATCTTTATGAGGAAACGGTTTTTGTGGGGGATGAGTTGATTGAATCAACTATTTTTCCCGGCTTGCAGCTTTCGGCACAGCAAGTGTTAAAAGCAGCCCTTTAGAATAAGTAATAAGTCATAGACTTTTAGCCATCAGCCGTTAGCTGTCAGCTGTCAGCTAAGTTCTAAAAGCTGAATGCTGAACGCTGAACGCTCTAAGCACCGAGGAGGAAATTTTATGCCTTCCCCTTTTCCAGGGATGAACCCTTACCTAGAACATCCAGAAGTTTGGCCAGGAATACATCACTGGCTAATTGTTGAACTAGCCAGATCCCTTTCTCCTCAACTGCGTCCCAAATACAGAGTTGGTGTTGAAGTGCGCATGTATCAAACTATTGGTGAACAATCATTGCTCGTTGGCATTCCGGATTTAACTGTCAAAGGTTCACAGGTGACAACTAAACAACTAATAACTAATGTTGCAGTTGCACAAGCTCCAACTCAACCCCAAACGGTACAAGTTCCTGTACCTGAAACTATTAAACAAGGTTATTTAGAAGTGCGAGAGGTAGCTACCAAGGAAGTAGTAACAGCTATTGAAATACTCTCTCCCATTAATAAACGTTCTGGAGAAGGACGCAAGCAATATGAAAGTAAACGAAATAAAGTCTTAGGCAGTTTCACTCATTTAGTAGAAATTGATTTACTGCGTAAGGGACAACCAATGCCAGTTTATCACAGCAATATTGAAACCCATTATCGAATTTTAGTCAGTCGAGGAGACCGTCGTCCTCAAGCTGATTTGTATGGATTTAATTTACCAGCTCCTATCCCCTCATTTCCGTTACCGCTGAAGTCTGGAGATACAGAACCATTAGTAGATTTACAGTTATTATTGAATAATATCTACGATCAAGCCAGTTATGATTTACTCATAGATTATAATCAAGAACCACTACCGCAATTGTCGGAAGAGGATCGGGTTTGGGTTAATACATGGTTAACGGAGCGAGAATTGCGATCGCACTAGGGTGGGGTAAGCATTCAGCGGTCAGCAGTCAGGCGTAGGGTGGGCAAATAATCTTTGAAACACCATTTGATCCGTTATCATGTCCATTTGCCCACCCGACAAGATCAGCGATCGCACTACAAGAGTGGTCAGCAGTCAGGCGTAGGGTGGGCAAATAATCTTTGAAACACCATTTGATCACTTATCATGTCCATTTGCCCACCCGACAAGATCAGCGATCGCACTACAAGAGCGAATAATCCCCCTCAGTTATCGCTGTCGGGTCATGGCAATTACCGCTTCCACTGTAAAGTCTGAGATAGTGTCAAGGGTGGGGAGTATGTCAGTTCCGGCAAACACCAGTGGTAGTTCTTGGTTTTCCCAAACCCAGATTTGCTGTCGCTGAATATCGATTAACCAAGCCAGCTTAGTCCCGCTGCTCAGGCAGTGCAGAATTTTGTTCTGTAGGTCTAATGTGCTTTGGTCAGGGGAGCGAATTTCAATTAACCAGTCTGGTGAACCTTGCAGGGGGCCATCTTGATCCCGGATGCGATCGCGTTTAACAACCACAATATCTGGTACAGGGGATAAGGGAGGAATGATGCACCGGAGTTCTTGAATCGCAACGCAAGCATGGGTTTGATTGTTGATGGCGTTTACAAGGTTACGCTGGAGGCGGGAATGAAACAATGTTGGCATCGGTTTTTGCTTCGGGTGTCCATGGATGAATTCCCAAGCAGGAGAAGCTTCTATGTTGGGTTGTTGGAGAAAAGCGTCTAAGGAGTTAGTAATGCTAGGTGATTGCATAATTAAGTTAGCTGAATAATGCTTAAATGATCCCTATCCAACAAATATTTCATGGCTCGTCTTGCGCTTCGAGGGGTAGGGTGGGCAAATAATCTTTGAAACACCATTTGATCACTTATCATGTCCATTTGCCCACCCGACAAGAGCGTAGGCACTACTCTACAAGCTCGCCGTCAGCTAATATACTTCATCATGAGAACCTAAATTAAGCAACAAAATAGCTTCTTCAGAATCTTCAGGATTTTCGATAAATTCAAATAAAATACGGTAGCTGTAGTCAATTGAACATGACCAGATATTGGATAAATCGCCTTTAAGTTTGTGGGTGTGTAAGCTAGGATGAAATGGATCTTCTGCTAACTGACGCACGGTTTTCTCAATTAGTGGTCTAAAATCTGGTCTTTTACGAAGTATTCGCTTTAAACCTCTTAGTGATTGGGGTGTCCAAGCAATTTTCATGGTTGATCGAGTTCTTCTAAGAATTGATCAACTGAGCCAAATTTTACTTTACCTTCCGCTAATTCTTGGCGAATTTCTTTGATTTCTTGCAATAGTATTTCTCTCCGTTGTAGATGGAATCTTTTGAGAAGAGTATCGAGTAATATCTCTTGCTCTTCTAAGGACAATTTTTCAACGGTTTCAATCGCTTGCTGAAAGGCTGAGGTTTTGAGCATACTTTCAAGATGATTTCCGGTTTTTTCTATTTTATCAAAATCAGCAGGGAGTAGGGTGGGCAAATAATGAATGTGGGGTAGGGTGGGCAAATAATTAAAGAAAGGCCATTTGATCACGAATCATGTCCCTTTGCCCACCCTACTACAAGAGCGATCGCACTTAAAGCAGCCCATTTCTTTCATGAATCAGATAGGATTGCTATATACTTAGAGTATACCACTTTTAGTGGAGAGCTAAGTAATGACATTTATCAGCCCTAAAACCGACTTTGCCTTCAAAAAAATCTTTGCCTCCCAGGAAAGTAAACCGATTCTGATTAGCTTTCTCAATGCTCTTGTCTACCACAATCAACCTCTGATCCAAGATTTGGAAATTATTGACCCTTATCAGTCTTCTCCTCTTCCAATCCTCAAAGACTCTTTCCTCGATGTGAAGGCCAAACTGAGTAATGGTTCTTTGGTGATTATTGAAATGCAGGTTTTGCAGGTAGAATCCTTTGCTAGACGAGTTTTATACAATGCTACTAAAGCTTACTCTCTACAGTTAGGTAAAGGAGAAGGCTATCGTTATCTCAAGCCAGTGATTGCTCTGACGATTACCGATTTTGTCATGTTTCCTGAGCATAATCAGATAATTTCTAATTTCAAGTTACGAGAAGAAACTACCAACATCAGCTACATCGAAAATCACTTAGAGTTAGTGTTTGTGGAACTACCGAAGTTTGAGAAGCAGTTGGAAGAGTTAGACCAACTCGATGAGTTGTGGATGTATTTTTTAAAAAATGCGCCTTCCTTAGAGACGGTGCCACCGCAAATGGCGCAACTACCAGAGTTTCAACAGGCATTTGGAATTGCTTCTGAGGCAAATTTAAGTAGGAAGGATTTGGAGGAATTAGGAAAAAGAGAGATGTTTATTCATGACCAACAAGGGCTAGTGATTTTTGCTGAGAAACAAGCTAAGCAAGAAATAGCACAGCAGCTTTTGCCTTTGTTAGATAATGAAACAATTAGTCAGACTACTGGCTTACCTGTAGAGGAAATTGAGAAGCTGCGAGAAGGCTAAGGGTAAGCTATCAGGGGTAGGGTGGGCAAATAATGAAAGTTTGGCAATTTCATCAGTTATCCTGTCGATTTGCCCACCCCACAAGAGCGATCGCACTTTTACCCAACAAACAACAGAGGCGATCGCATGCCGTAGGGTAGGGTGGGCAAATAATGAAAGTTTGGCAATTTCATCAGTTATCCTGTCGATTTGCCCACCCTACAATATCAGAGCGATCGCACTACATATAGTATATTATGCGATCGCACTACAGAAAACCTGCTCGCACCAAAATTGTCAGAAGTTCGGTAACCGAGTCTACTTGCCAGTCAGGTTATTGTGGGTGATAGAGATGTTGTCCCAACGGGCACCATTGGCCGATGTGGAGAAGGCAACATAACCCCCAGAGCTACGCATATCATTGATACTGAAGGCGTTAACAACATTGGTGACTGTGTTTGTCAAAGTTACTGAAATTGTAGAGCCGTCATCGGTGAGAAGCAGGTGGACTGGGTCGTCCCAAAAACTATCTCCTCCCGGTGGATCTTTACGGAAAAACTCCATGAAGGGGCCACCGAATGAGACTCCAGTATGGCCATTTTGGAAGTTATGCAATCGCAGGTATATTCCGTTACTTGGTTCGTCAAAGGAACCAGAAGGAAGTCCGTCACCACGAACTTGAAGAAAAGCAATTTCGTTAGCCGGAGTGAAAGTAATGTCTGCCTCAATTGTGAGTGGATTGTCAATACTCGGTTTGAGATTAGATGCTACAGTACGAAGGGTTCCGCGATTAGTCACACTTGCCCAACCAGCATCAGTGGCATTCCCGGTTCCACCTCCGATCTCGAAATTTGCTGAATCAAAGGTCCCACCGGTGAAATCTTCAGTAATGGAGTCTGGTTCAGAACATTTTGACGTGTATACACGGCATTTTTGATTTACCGAATCCAAATTCCAAGCTCCGCAGTTCACAATTGCAGCACATCGATCACCACACTGTTCATAGGTTCCCGAAAATGGTTCAATCGTACGAATTCTAGAAATAGCTTTACAAGTTTCTGCGGTCCCAGGAGGTATAAATCCCCATCCACCGGAGGGGTCTGGTTCAGAACATTCTGACGTGTATACACGGCATTTTTGATTTACCGAATCCAAATTCCAAGCTCCGCAGTTCACAATTGCAGCACATCGATCACCACACTGTTGATACGTTCCCGAAAATGGTTCAATCGTACCAATTCTAGAAATAGCTTTACAAGTTTCTGCTGTCCCAGGAGGTATAAATCCCCATTCAAGTGTGTCAACCTGAGCATTCCCGACTGCGTAGAATGCAGTAAACAAAACTACAACAACGAGGGTAAAAATATATTTTGTTATTTTCAACATCAGCTTAATCCTGATGAACAATAAAAGTATGAAGGAGAAGCATTGCTTGCCTGGTGCATCTCAGTTTTGCAATTAGGCAAAAATTCGGCATAAAATTCCCACACTCCTCGCGCCCGGGCCCCACACTCCCCGCGCCCGGGCCCCACACTTGAGATCTTTTTTACAAATATGAGATGCACCCGGTGTGGCCAGGTAGGGAGTCACCTGTCTCCTCAGGGGTGGGGTTTTCACCCACATCCAAAAGATAGTTAGAAATTTTGAGGGTGTATCCGATACTTTTTAGCTACCAAAATCTACCAAAAGCAAATTCTGGCTCGCCAATGCAAGATGCTTTCACATCCAGGGGGTATCTCCCAAAGCTCTTACGGAATATCCCGCGAGCGCCATAAAAATGTCAACAAATTTGGTTCCACCGGGATAGACAGTGCAACTATTAAACCCTTGGTTTTCGGTTTTAATTTAAGTTACATAATAATCTCTGTCGGTGTTACCCTAATTTAATTCTAACAAATAATAAAAGTTTTTGGTATACTCTGCAACATTTTCTCTAGCGGTTTACTAACCCTCGCGATTCCCCCAGCTCATACCCCTCTAGTTTCTAGAGGCTCCTAGCTGGAACGAGCCGCACCTGCATCCAATCTTCTTCTAGAACCAATCACTCTGGAGTCTTTCTTTTTTTGAGCTATTGTCCTAGAGGTAGAGTTAGAATATTTCGGTTTATAGGTATGAGTCCGCATAGCTAGTTCTATTTACCTTGTACCCTTGAAGAAAACAATACCAGTCGATCACATGGGTGCATCTCACTTTTGTAAATGTTCGTAGGGTGCGTTAGGGACGGGGGAGCCCTTATTTTCTTGGTAGCCAGTGTTAGGACAATCCGTCCCGTAACGCACCACCCAAACGGCAAAAATGAGATGCACTCGATCCCACCGTCTTCTAGGAGCGCGACATGGCACCCCAAACTTTAACCAACTGGTATCATAGTAATTATAGTTATCTGTTACAAGAAATCGAGCCAGTTTGTAACTATTTATAAAAGTACATAGAAGGTTAAAAAAATCCACAAAGCGTTACATAATTTGGCTCCGATACATCTGCCTTGGCTGAACTTTGTCGCTAATTCCATCTCTCCCCATTTGAAAGGGATATCCTGCTAATGGGTGGGCAAATTGGGACGGCTGAGATGAGACAACTTAAGAGGCGTTGCTGCTCGGGTGCATCTCATTTTTACTGTTTGACCCGGTGGTGCGTTACGGGACGGACTTTCCCAACATTGACGACCGATAAAATGAGTGCAAGCCCGTCCCTAACGCACCCTACGAACTCACCCAATTAATAATTCCTCTAACTATAACAAAAAAAAATCGGTCAAGCTCTGGTTAACCCCAAGTCTTGACCGAATTCTTTTGTAAAGCTGAGCTCAACTCAACTCTAAATCACTGTCTTGATGCAGTCGCTCATGGGGGGGACCACGGCAGTCGCTCATGGGGGAAACCCCCAAGACCGCGCTGCCTCCCCAAGACCGCGCTGCATCGCTACTGATGAACTAATACATTCTTATCGAATTAGTCAGCAACTGCTCGAAAGCAACCACATTCTAACTCATCCTTCATCCTGATTTATATCCCTCCACAAAAAACGTTCACCATTCATAGTCGCCAGGGCTTTGCCCTGGCAATTTACTATCCTAGTCTACGTAAAAATATCGAATCAAAAAGGTCATAACCTCACCCGGTTTTCCAGTAGGCTCGGGAGTGCTCCACTCGTCTGGGTAAGCATACTTAAGGGAATAAATGGCATTAATTGTTTTGCGAACCTTTTCAGGAGAACCGATCAAAACGAGCTTGGCTTTCTTCCGTTTACGACCTTCGTTTTCAGGGGTGATATTGTCATCAGAGTTAGGTGGAAAGTTTTTAGTCATCAGTAATGACTCCTTGAAACTGCTTATATTATTAATATATTTATGAATTAATTTATTGTCAAGGGGTTTAGTAATTTTTTTTATTACGAAATATGGAGATTGTGGAGAGGTTAGAAAGAAAAGATATCCGATGATTTTTTGTGTTAATATCAGAGATTAATAGTAGGGTGGGCAGTGCATAAAACCAATTGAAAAGCTGATAATCCTAAAAGTAAGCACTGCCCACCGACAGATTAATAGTAGGGTGGGCAGTGCATAAAACCAATTGAAAAGCTGATAATCCTAAAAGTAAGCACTGCCCACCGACAGATTAATAGTAGGGTGGGCAGTGCATCCGACTAATTTAAAACCTGACTATCCTAAAAGTAAGCACTGCCCACCGACAGATTAATAGTAGGGTGGGCAGTGCATCCGACTAATTTAAAACCTGACTATCCTAAAAGTAAGCACTGCCCACCCTACATCTACTCTATATTTCTCTGCCCACCGACAGTAAATTAACTATAAAATTAATTCTCTGGTGGGCAGTGCCTCAGACTAATTTAAAACCTGACAATGATCAAAGTAAGCACTGCCCACCCTACATATTTCCTATAAAATATCCTTCCGCTTCTGTAATTTAAAGGCGATTATTAAATAAACCCCGGTGTGTAAGCACAGTAGTAGCCAATTAAGAATTAAATTTTGCCAGGTGGCATCATAAACGGGTGTTGCTTCAAAGGGAGGAGGAGGAAGCTTCAATCCGAACCTGGAAGACTGTTCTGGTACCATACTATTAACATTTACCAGGGCACCGTAAGCTCCCATTGACCAACGACTTACCATCAGCCAAGATAGTGTACTGGCTAATCCTTTTAGTTTAAAAATAACTCCAGAAAAAATAATCTGGGGTAGCAAAATTAATGGTATAGTATTATTTGCTTCACTTTCATTTTTAACCAATGTCGATACCATCAGACCTAAACTGGTAGCAGCGATAATGGTTAAAAAAGTAGTGATTCCCAAGCCAATTTTCCAATCCAGTAGTTCAGAGGTAGGTGGCTTAAACCCATAGAGCACAATAGTAACAATCAAGATAGTTTGTAAAATAGCTAAGCCAGACCGAATCAGTACTTTGGAACCGAGATAGGGAAATAACCCTAAATTAACCAGTCGCTCTCTCGCATAAATACTGGACTCTTTCACAATTTCTTGCAGTGAACTAGATAGTCCAACCCACAGGGCAGCACAGGTAAAAATAAACAATACTCGTAGCGCTAGAGGTGCTTGGGTTATCTCTGGAGACTTCAGTTGAGCTAAGGGGTCTTTCCCTGACAACGTCAGAATAATCAAACTAATCCCAATCGGAGCAGTTAGTAAGGCTAGGGCAAGACTTCGCATATCCCGCACTACTAGTTGTAGATAGCGCTGACTGAGCAACAGCAGTTGCTTGAGTTGCTTGAAAACAGGAATACCAGCACTTTTGCTAGGGATTGAGGTCGATAGCAACCTTTGACCAGGACTGAGGTGTGCTGAAATGTAGGTCTTGTAACCAGGTGAGCTGAGAAACCGCTGATGCCAGTGTTCACTATTCTGCTCAAGTTCCTCCGGTGTTTCCCCTTGCTCTAGCTTCAGGTAAATATCAGGGAAGTATCTTAAGTCTGGAGATGGCATCTTAAAAAAGTCCATCGCTTCTGTGGGAGGACCAAAGTAACACAACCGTCCACCCCGACCCATAAAGGCAATGCGATCGCATACGTCAATATTCGCAGTAGCATGAGTCACCAGCACCACAGTTCGTCCCTGATTCGCTAATTCTCGCAATAGCTGCATCATTTCCTTATCCAGTCCTGGATCTAGACCAGAAGTAGGTTCATCCAGAAAGAACAGTTTCGGATCAGCCAATAATTCCACAGCAATACTGACTCGTTTCCGTTGTCCCCCACTCAGATTACCCACAACCGTGTTTCTCACAAAATCCAGTTTGACTTGTGACAAAGTTTGCTTCACCACCTGTTTCACATCAGTATCTGGTGGTAATCGTAATTCACAGGCATAGGTTAATACTTCTTTTACAGTTAAATCCCGATGCACAATATCATCTTGGGGAACATAGCCAATTTGTGAGCGGTACTGATTAAAATGCTGTCGCAAATCTTGGCCATTGATAAATACAGTACCTTTAGTAATTGGTGCAATTCCTAATAGAGTTTTCAGTAACGTAGATTTCCCAGTGCCACTACCTCCTACCAAAGCCACTAACTGACCTGGTTCAATCGGCATAGAAACCTGATTCAGGATAGTGCGTTTTTTGCCTAATTTATAATTAACCTCGCGCAGCAATTTATCAGCATCAATCCGAATTTGATTACCTTGGTCAACTAATTCTAAAGTATCCTGCCTCAACAGTAATATAAACGGACCAATCCGAATCGTATCCCCATCCTTAAGTAAAACTGGTTTATGGATTAATTTGTCATTAATAAAGGTACCATTTCTGCTATAATTATTAATCTGATAATTGCCTTCGGAAATCTTGATCAGGGTAGCGTGAAGGGAAGAAACTGTCGGTGCATCTAATGGCCAACAGTGGGAAAGTTCAGGATTAGGAGAACGACCCAATTGCAGTGGCCAATTTTGCACACTTGCCAAGGAAAGCTGCCGTTTATTTGGCGTCACCCTTGGTTGACTATGGGCAGGATTAAAGTAAGTGAGGCGAATGTAATCCCGAGGATTTTGTCCAATGGTCAACTCTAAGCCATGTTTCAGAAGATACCCATCAGTGATGCGAGTGTGGTTAACAAATAGTCCATTAGTACTTGGATTTGCCCCATCACCATCAAAAATCCGATAATCCTCTCCCTCTTGAAGCAGAAAAGCATGGCGTTGGGAGACAATAGTCCAGCCTGTTTCAGGAATATCGAAATCTGACCAAGTGCGATCGCGTCCTAATCGATAAAATCCTTTCTCAAGAGAAAAACGAAGTACTTGACCTTGATTGTTTAGCTCTAGATATATCATTGTCATATATAGCACTCTCAATCGGATGAGGTACCTCGCCCTTAGGGTTTTAGGGAGCTAAGGCCGTGGGCCACGCTTACTGGCTTTGCCAGACGCTGCGCGAACGCGCCCCGCGTGGCCTACGGCCAAACGCGAACGGAGCAGCGGTAAGAACCTTGAATGTACCTCATAGCTATGATAAACGCTATATAATTTTTATTTGAGATGTAAACATAGGATTGATATAAAAAGCAAACATATTCCTTCTAATTCTTAAGCATTCAGCGGTCAGCAGTCAGCGGTCAGCTTTCCTTAACTCAGATTAAACTAATGGTTATTTTTGTTATTCAAAAGCTGTTCGGTGTAGCTTGCCCTATGCCCATAAGCTGATAGCTGGTAAGCATTCAGCCGTCAGCCGTCAGTGGTCAGTGGTCAGCTGATTTTATTCAAAAACACCTCAAGTAGGGTGGCACAGGCTTCGACGCTGTGATCTAAGCCATAAGCTGATAGCTGATAGCTGATAGCTGATAGCTGATAGCTTACGATAGCTGTTACCGTAGCCTGGTACAGGCTTCGACGCTGTGCCACAAAGCTGATAGCTGACAGCTGAATACTTACGAATGTTAGGCACTGTTAGCTACCTATAGCAGATTTCGTAGCAAAGGTAATAATGCCAACACCAACAATAACCAAAAAGAAAGCGAAATATACAAACGTCTTTGAATAGGGTTTGCTTTCTATTACTTGCTCCTTGCCACTAGTGTTACTCGTCATAGCTCCGCGAACAGAAAGAAATAGTAAAGGAAGAGAAACAATCATTCCCAATACTTCAATTACAAATAGCGCCTGAGGCATGGGATCTGGCGAAACTGGAAAGAGTGTTCCTAAGTCTAGGGCGTATACGATAAAATAGGACATAGCACATAAGCTAGACACAATGAACGCCCACTTTAAATCTTTGAAGATAAAGTAAATAATTAAAAGGCTGACTATCTCTAGGGAAGTTAAGAAGGTATTAAATGCCCCCAATATCAAGGGGTCAATGTGTGAGAAACTCCTTGTTTCAATTGAACCACCAGGAATTAGAGACCCCAACAATCCAAAAGATAAAACCAAGAGTGCAGATACCAGATGTCTAATAGTTATTGTCATTGTAATTACCTCACAACTAGAATTATTCCTGTCAAACACCACAAATCAGTACCAGAAAATCTTATCGCGTTTCCCTAGGGCGATAAGGGGTTTCCTTAAGCAAATGACTGACTAATATTTTTAGAAAAAACAAAGGGAGAAACCATTCCAAACCAGGCATTGGGGAAAATAGATAGCGATCGCCCAACAGCCCTAAGCTGTAAAGCCCTAGGGCTACTGGACGTTGAAGATAGAGGGGAGACCGCAAAATCAACACTGATGCCCCCAACAGGTAGCTGGACACACCGATCAAGAACCCCCAATCTCCCCCACGAAATAGCAGCGCCACTAACAAGACATGGATCACATGAACAGACACAAATCCTAAATGCTGCTGCCAACCCTGTTCCGGTCGGTGATACCAACCCTTAGCGGTGGAAGTGGCATTGGTGAGGAGACCCCCCACTAAATCAAGGCCAAGAACAGCAATCAGTCCTAATTGCAACGGGCTCCACTGTATTGGGAGGGTCAGCGCGTAGGTTGGAGCTGCTACCAAAGCCACCAGCGACGGCACAAATTGTATCAGCAACTCAGCTTGGGTTGCCCCTGGTCCGGTGAAGCGATCAAGCCAACCTTTGAGACCAGAGCGAGGGGAGGGACAAGTCAGCTCAGAGTGCATTAGCTTAACCTCATAACAGTTGTTATGCTAACAATATAACAACTGTTATGATAAGCTGTCAATAGGCATTGAGACTTTGTTTATGTCCCACTTTATATCTGGTGTTATCTGGTTATAGCAGTCGCCAGGGCAGTTAGGACATCGACATTAGTCTCACACCCTTTGTAAGCGCAATAGTTTGACTTCTGACTTCGTTAGAGTCGATGCCTGGTATTACCCAGGGCACCTCTCCTTCAAATCTGGGCGTGCGACTTTCACCGCACCCAGCTCCTAGATATCCTGACCTTTCGGTCTGCTTCCGTGGATTAGTTGATGGCAG